>CAOJZZ010000006.1 GCA_948466315.1 uncultured Mycoplasmatota bacterium
TCTCAATTAATTTTACATAGTTTTTGGTCCACCAACACTACTTGACAAAGAACCCCTAATCATTATTTTCCACGAATTTTTCAAAATTTCTAATCTCTTGAGTATCTAAATCTGTTTTGGCTAATTTATCAATTAGTGATTTTTGTTCTCTAGATAGTTTTTTTGGAGTATAAACTTTGAATAAAACGTACATATCACCTTTATGTTTTCTGTATTTGTTTTCTACACCTTTACCACGGATGCGTTGTTTATCTCCACTATTAGTTCCAGCAGTAATATTTAATTTAACATTACCATATAAAGTAGGAATTGTTTTTTTACAACCTAGTATTGATTCAGTTAATGTTAGGGGAACTTCAATATAAATATCATCATTATCTCTAACATAGAATTCATGACCATCTACAATAAATTCAATATATAAATCACCATTACTACCACCATTAGAACCTGGATTACCTTTTCCACTTACTCGTAAGCGATCTTTTGTATTGATTCCTGCAGGAATGTTGATAGTGATTTTCTTATTCTTTTTAACTTGTCCTCTTCCATGACATTCACTGCATTTTCTTTTATATATTTTTCCTGTTCCTCCACAGTCTGAACATGTTGTTTTTGAAACAAAAGAACCTAAAATAGTCTGTTGTTTTGTGGTAATAGTTCCCGTTCCGTTACAAGTACTACACTTTGTAGAGTCGAAACCACCTTTACCATGACACTCATCACATTCTTCTACTACGTCCAAACTGAATTGTTTTTCTGTACCATAAATAGCCTCTTCAAAGTCAATATCCATACGCATTAGGACATCGCTTCCTTGTTTTGCTCTAGTAGAGTTAGAGGCACTGCTGTAGTTTTCAAAACCACCACCAAATCCGCCTCCAAAAATAGAGTCAAATATGTCTCCAAAGTCAAATCCGCTAGCATCAAAACCACCAAATCCGCCTCCGAAACCTTGAGATCCTCCTCCACCTACTCCAGCATGTCCATACTGATCATACATTTTTCTTTTGTTTTCGTCGGATAATACTGAATAAGCTTCTTGTGCCTCTTTAAATTTTTCAGCTGCTTCTGGATTGTCTTTATTTAAATCTGGATGATATTCTTTAGCTTTTTTTCTAAAAGCACTTTTTATCTCTTGCTCTGTGGCACTTTTACTAACGCCTAAAACGTCATAATAATCACGTTTTTCTGCCATAATTTCACCTCACTACTTTTCATTATAAACTTTCTTAAACTCAGATAAAGTATTTTTAAAATCATTAATAGCACTTTCAAACACTTTAGAGTCTGTTAAATTTATATCAATTATTTTTAATACTTCTAATGGATAATCTCTGCCTCCAGAGGATAAAAATTCTAGATATTTTTCTTTAAAGCCCGTTTTATTATTGATAATATTTTCAGCAATATAACAAGAAATTGATAAACTAGTTGCATATTGATAGACATAAAATGGACTATAAAAATGTGGTATTCTTAACCATTCGTATTTAATATACTCATCAACTACCACATCCTCTCCAAAATAATCTTTATTTAATTTATAATATAAATCACATAAATAATCACTGGTTAGAATGTTTTTATTATCAACATATTCATGAACAGTTTTTTCAAATTCACAAAACATTGTTTGGCGATAAATGGTTCCTTTAAATAGGTCTAATTTCTCATTTAATATTCTTAATTTTTCAGATTTATCAGTACTATTTTCATACATATAATGATTTAATAATAACTCATTAGTAGTTGATGCTATTTCTGCTAAAAAGATAGGATATGTAGCTGTTATATAAGGATTGTTTTTGTTTACATAATAAGTATGCATTGAATGACCTAATTCATGAGCTAAGGTACTAACATCATTATAAGTATTAGTATAATTAAGAAGCACATAAGGTAGAGTGTCAAAAGTACCTGTAGAATAAGCTCCTGATTTTTTACCCTTGTTTGGATATTTATCAATCCAACCATCAGAAAAAGCTTGTTTTAATGTTTCTTGATATTCATCTCCCAAAATACTTAAAGAGTCAAGGACAAGTTGTTTAGCTTCTTCAAAGGAATATTTCTTATTATTTTCTTCTTTTATTACTCTCGCATATGTATCATATAAATGAAATTCATCTAGATTAAGTATTTCTTTTTTTAGATTGTAATATTCATATAATAATGGAAGACTATTTCTAACTGTTTTAATCAAATTATCATATAATTCAATAGGAATATTTTTAGGCTCTAGATACATTTTTATTGAACTATTGTAGTTTCTTAATCTACTAGTAATAGAATCATAAGTAACTGTACTATTATAGGTAGAGGTCAGAGTATTTTTAACTTTAGCATAAGTTTCAAACAAACGCATAAAAGCGTCTTTACGAACTCTTCTATTCTCTGATTGAATGTAAGTTGAATAATTTGCTTCTGTCAACTCTACTTCTTGTTCTTTTTCATTAAGAATTTTTCCAAATTCTAAGTCGGCATTCATAAGATAAGATGAGGTATCATAACTTGATGATAATACTGGTTGATAGGCAGATATAACTTTTTCTACTTCCTCATCTAGTGTATGCTTAGCGGTTGAAAAAAGTACCTCGAAATAATATTTATAGGGAGAAAGTTCTTGATGCTCATTAATATAAGTATCAATTATTTTTCTATCGGTTTTTAATATTTTAGGAACAATTGTTGCGGTTTTTTCTTCGTATTCAGCGTATAAATTTGTTGTTTTTCCTACTAAATCTTGATAAGTACTATTTGCTTTATCTTCATCACTTTTACAATTAGCATATACTGATAATTTTTCTATGATTCTTGAGATTTTTTCATCTTGTACGAAATAATCTTTAAAAAACTCTCCTGTTTTTAAAAAATCTTTTTCTAAAGATACTAATTTTTCTAATTCTAGTTGGGCTTTTTCATAGTCTTTATTAAAATCTTCGATATTTTGGTATATTTTTTCTAAGTTCCATTGGTCTTTTTTTTCTTGTTCATTTCTTGTTTTTATTTTATCCATTATATTCTCCTATTTATACTAGTAAGAAGTAGTCATTTTTGGCTACTTCTTAATTTATTTTATTCCTCTTCGATATCAGCTTCTTGAACATCATCATCTTTTTTCTTACTATCTTTTTTATCTTCTTTAGACTCTGGTTCTTCTTCTGCTTGACGTTCTTTTGCAGCTTGTTCATATACTTTGGTTGCTAGAGCCATGGCTTTTTCTTGAAGTTTTTCTTTTTTATCTTTGATTTTATCGATATCGTCTTTTTCTAAGGCTTCTTTTAAATCTTTAATTAAATCTTCAGCCTCTTCTTTTTCTTTATCGGATGCTTTATCACCTAAATCTTTCAAAGATTTTTCAGTTTGGAAAACTAACTGTTCAGCTTCATTTTTAATTTCAGCTTCTTCTTTGCGTTTTTCATCAGCTTCTTTATTTTCTTCGGCTTCTTTACGCATTTTTTCAATTTCATCGTCAGAAAGATTGGTACTTGAAGTAATGGTAATTGATTGTTCTTTATTAGTACCTAAATCTTTAGCGGTAACATTAACGATACCATTAGCATCGATATCAAATTTAACTTCGATTTGTGGAACGCCACGTGGAGCTGGTGGAATATTAGTAAGTTGGAATCTTCCTAGAGTCTTATTATCAGCAGCCATTGGTCTTTCACCTTGTAGAACATGAATGTCTACAGCTGGTTGATTATCAGCTGCTGTTGAAAATACTTCTGATTTTGATGTTGGAATAGTAGTATTTCTTGGTATTAAAGTTGTCATAACTCCACCTAATGTTTCAAGTCCTAAAGATAATGGAGTAACATCTAGTAGAACAATGTCATTAACGTCTCCTGTCAAAACTCCACCTTGGATAGCAGCACCCATTGCTACTACTTCATCAGGATTAACTTCGCGAGATGGTTCTTTTCCTAATTCTTTAGTAATTAAATCATAAACCATTGGAACACGAGTTGAACCACCAACTAAAACTACTTTATCAATGTCTTTTCTAGTCATATTGGCATCTTTTAAAGCTTTTTTAACTGGCTCTAAAGTAGATTCTACTAAATCAGAAATTAAATCTTCAAATTTAGCACGTGTTAAAGTCATATCTAAGTGTAGAGGTTCTCCATCTTCACCTTTAGCAATGAATGGTGCAGAAATTTGAGTTGATACCATTCCTGATAAGTCTTTTTTAGCTTTTTCAGCAACTTCTTTTAAACGTTGCATAGCCATGGCATCATCAGTTAAATCAATATCATTTTCCTTCTTGAATTCCTTAACTAAGTAATCCATAATTCTTTGGTCAAAGTCATCTCCACCTAAGTTGTTATTTCCATTAGTAGATTTAACTTCAAAAACACCATCACCTAATTCTAGTATAGATACATCAAAGGTTCCACCACCTAAATCATAAACAAGAATAGTTTGTCCTTCTTCTTTTTCTAAACCATATGATAGAGCTGCTGCTGTTGGTTCGTTAATAATTCTTTCTACTTCTAAACCAGCAATCTTACCAGCATTTTTTGTTGCTTGACGTTGTGCATCATTGAAGTAAGCTGGAACAGTAATAACAGCTTTAGTTACTTTTTCTCCTAAATAACTTTCGGCATAATCTTTAATATAAGATAAAATCATAGCAGAAATTTCTTCTGGGGTGTATTTTTTTCCTTCTAATTCTACTTTATCACTAGTTCCCATTTTTCTTTTAATAGAAATAACTGTATTTTTGTTAGTTAATGCTTGTCTTTTAGCAGATTCTCCAACGATTCTTTCGCCTTTTTTAAAAGCAACTACAGATGGGGTTGTTCTGCCTCCTTCTGGGTTTGGAATTACTTTTGGAGCTCCAGCTTCCAATACTGCAGCACATGAATTGGTTGTACCTAAATCGATACCTATTATTTTACTCATAATTTATCTCTCCTTTTTTATTTTTGATTTATTTTTACTGATGCAGGACGAATAACCCTACCTTTTAATTTATATCCTTTTAATAAAACCTCTATAACTACATCATCATCTAACTCTGAAACACTATCCGTTAATAGAGCTTCTTCTTGAGTAGGATCAAATACTTCTCCCACACGATTAATTTCCTCAACACCATATTTTTTTAAAATATCGTTTAAAGTGGCATACATCATTTTAAAGCCATCTAAGAATTTTGATAATTCATCTGTTAGGTCATTGTCATCTAATTTTATAGCTCTTTCAAAATTATCAATAACTAGAATAATTTCCATAATCAAATCTTGATTAGCATATTTTAATAATGTATTAGTTTCTTCATCTTTTCTTTTACGATAATTAACTAACTCAGCTTGAGCTATTTTTACTTTTTCTAGTAACTCTTTATTTTGAGCTTCTAAAGTTTCTATTTGCTTTTTTAAGTTATCATCTTTTTTATCCTTATTTTTACAATGACATTCATGATCACATGAAGTTTCATTATGATTACAAGATGATTCTTTTTCTTCTAATTGTTCTTTAACTACTTCAACTTGTTCTTCTTTTTCTTTAGCTTTTATATCTTTTTTTGGCATAACATTACCTACCCTTCTATGTTTTCTTTGATATATTCTAACATACTTACGACACGATCATATTCCATTCTTTTAGGACCAATGATGGCTATAGTGCCATTATCTTTACCAGTTGTAAATTTAGTCTTAATTACTGTGATATCACTATCAATATTATTTTCATTACCAATATAGACCTTTATGTTATTATCATCATCTTCTTCAATACTTTGCAAGATATCTCTATCTTCTAATTTATTAAAGACATTTTTTACTTTTTCTATATTACTACTAAATTCTGGCTGTTCTAGAAACTTGTTTTTTCCTACTACATTTACATTTTGACTAGTAAAGTCGTTGAATACATTATAGAAAGCATTATATAGTTGTTCATGTTGTTTAACATATTTACCAATGATTGGTTTTATTTCGTATTCCAATTTTATATTTACTTCATCAATTGGAGTACCAGCAATGAGGTTATTAATTAGACTTACTGTTTTTTCCACTTCTTTTAGTGATACATCCCTAAGTTTCATAGTTTTATGTTCTACATGACCATGATTAGTAACAATGATTACAGCTATACTTTCATCATCAATCGCAATTACTTCTATTTTTTTTAGAAGATTCTCATGAGAAGTACTTCCTAGTACTACAGTAGTATAGTTTGTCATATCTGATATAACTTGTAAACTCTTAGTAATTACATCAGATAGTGCTAATTGTTTATTACTAAAAACAATTTGTAGTTTTAACATATCTTGAGCATTCATTTTTTTTGCTTCCATTAGATTGTCTACATAGTATCTGTATCCTGATTCACTTGGAACTCTACCAGAAGAAGTATGAGTTTTTTCTAAAAGGCCTAATTCTTCTAGATTTCCCATTTCATTTCGAATGGTAGCACTTGAACAATTTAATATTTTAGATATTGCTTTGGAACCTACTGGAGTAGGGTCTTTAATATATCTTTCAACAATTAATCTTAAAACCCTTTTTTGTCTTTCAGTCAACATGATATTAACCTCCTAGCACTACTAATTTATGAGCGCTAATGTAATTGTATGACATAATTTAGCACATGTCAATAGTTTGTGCTAATTTCATTTTATTATTAGCACTGTTTTCTTACTATTACAAAAACAACATAGTAAGACTTAATATTATTTCGTTATATTATTGTGGCTGCAAAGATAAAAGTAGTCAAATGACTACTAATATTCAGCATTTACAAATCTAAATCTTTGACCGTAAGTAGTTCCAGATGATGGTGTTCTAAGATAAATATTACTTAGACTATTAAAGGTATTTGAGGCAGTAGTAGCATAAGTACCACAGGAATCTCCTGTTTCACATTTTGCTTTCATACGATAGTGTCCATTGTGAAGTGGAGTAATTTCCCATAGTTCCCAATAATGATTACCAAAGGCTGTATTAGCTACAATATCAACTTCATCTTCAGTTGAGCCTTCTTCATTTTGCATAGCCATATTAGTGTTACTTTCTATAACTTTATAATAATTACCAGTAACCCTTTCTACATACCATTTTTGTGTTTTTGCTCCTACATGCCATTTTAGTTCAACATTTTTATTACCAACTAAAGTAATAGAAGCATTTTCGGTATAGGCTGGAAAAATATAATAATTACCATTTGGTAAGTAATCTTCAGAGTCTGGTTGCCAAGCAGAATAATGAAAACCAGTAGAACTTTCTTGTTCTGCTTCAGTTCCTTTATCGCTTCCAACTGAAGTGTTTCCTTTTAATACTTGCCAAGATCCATTACTATTTACAGCCACCTGATGACTTTTATAATTATATTTTTTGTTATTTAAATTAAAATTATGCCAAACTGCTACTTCGTCAAGATTATAACTAGCACCTAAGTTTACAATAATACAAGTTGACCCACTTGAATTACTAGCATATAAATTATTGTTTGCATTACCATCTGTTATATAACCTAAATTACTAACACCGCTGGCACTTACAGACTTTCCTTTGGCTACATTATTGCCTTGGGAAATCGCTTGAACTTCTAACCAATAATTAGCAGCGTTAATATTAGAGCCATTAATACAATCTCTAATTTGAGTAACGTTGTTAAGTTTACCATGTCTTCTAGCTGGTGGATTATTTATATCAGTTTGTGAGACTAGTTCAATACTAGCCTTTCCCTTTCCTGTATGAACACCTGGTGTCATATAGCCATTAATAAAGTATTTACCACTAGAGTGACGAGTTGTATTAGTGCTTGTTGAGATAGAACCAGCATAACCTGAGATATAAGAAGAGCCACCTTCGTTAATTTTTCCACCATAGTAACCACCGCCACCGCCGCCATTACTACCAGTAGCATTAGCACCTATACCAAAAGCATTTCCAGCATTTTGGGTAGCACTACCATAGGTGTCGTTATTTTTCTTTCCTACCAATGATCCTCCTGCTCCTCCAGCTTTACTGCCGTTACTCCCACCACCACCTGCTGCAACCATAATTCTAGATTTTAGTGAGGCATCACCATTCCAAGCTCCGCTTTCTAGTCTTACATCAGTAGCACCACCGCCACCGCCTTTTGATGCTGAACCGCCTCCGTTCCAACCGGCCCTATTAGTTTCTCCTTGACCACCTAAGTAAAAGTATAAATGAGCATTTTCTTCTAGATAAATAATCCCTGAAGTATATGCTCCTCTACCATTAGTGGAAGTGGCATCATAACCTCCACCACTTGCTCCCCATAGTTCTATTTTATACCAACCAGCTTTACCATAAGGAACAATATATTCTTGCCCATCATTACTTTGATCAAAGTTAGCGGTTGTTTCACTAAAACGATTCAATTCTTCTTCAACTTTTTTTACTAAAGTTGAAGTGTTCTTACGATTATTAGACATATGACTCATTAATAAAATTACAATTAAGGTAAGCATTATTAGTAAGCCATATAAAACTGTTGATACTGCAAAACCCTTATTATTCAATCTTCTCATTTTTAAATCACCCATCTATTCTAAGAAGTATTTTATCATATTTGTTGAAGGATGACTACCCATTTATCACCATATTTTTTCTCTTTTAGTTCCAGAAACTTTTTAGAGGTAATGATTTTATCTTTAGAATTACTCTCACAGATTATTAAACCATTGGTTGCTAGTAAATTATATTTTTCGATAGCTGCTAAACTTATTTTTATATAATCTGTTTCATAGGGTGGATCTAAAAAGATTAAATCAAATTTTATTTTTTTGTCTTTTAAGAATTTTAAAGCTTTTTCAAAATCATCATGAATAACAGTACAATTATCTATTCCTATTGTCTTTATATTATTTTTTATAGTATAAATAGCTTTTTTATTATGATCAATAAAATATACATATTTAGCTTGTCTACTTAATGATTCAATACCTAAATTACCACTTCCAGCGAATAAGTCTAACACTACACTTTGTGGGATATTTTCTTGAATCATAGCAAATAGGCTTTCTTTTACTCTGTCAATAGTAGGCATATTTCCTTCTATATCATAAACAATTATTTTTCTTCCTTTATAAATACCACTAATTACTTTCATCTAAACACTTGTCCTTTTTAGTAATTTCTTTCAATCGTTTATTAATTTCTAATATTAAAATATTTATTTCAGTTTCTTTTTCTTTGTATTCTCTAAATAATGAGTTTTCTAAAATTTGTTTTTTGATATTTTCGTCTTTTGTTGTACGATAATTTTCAATTAAACTTAGTAATTGTTTATCAGTTTTTACTTTATTATTTAATTCTTTTATTTCTTGAACAATATCTTCTTGATTTAGACTTTTTTTTAATATGTCAACTTTTTCTATTAATTCTTCCATGCTTTTAATTTTAACATATTTTTTATTTTAATACATCTATAAATGTAGAAATTAGATCCATATTTTTAGAAAATTTAGCTAATTTGTCTTCTGGGGTTAATTTATATTTCTTTTTTAATTCTTCTTCTAAATATTTTAAATTACCACTATCTCTATTTAAGGCTTTGTACCAAGTAGAATTTTCTCTTAAATAATTATAAACTAAGGGATTGTTTTTGATGTAGTTAATTGTAAATAAATCCATAATAATCTTCCTCGTATAATCAATCTTATAGAAATCATACTATTTGATTGATTCTTTCTATTTGTATTTTTTAAATTCTTAACAACTATAAATATAAAGGAGAAATTAAAGAGTGTTAAAATTAATTAGTAAATGATAATCATTATTGTATTAGTAATCATATGTTTTGTTATAAATAAAGTTTTATTATTGGTAAATTACACAAATAGTTAGTTTAGTGTTGATTTAATATACTTCTTCTTTTAATTTTAATCTTCAAAATATCTATACATAGGTCGTGGTTCATAAGTGTTTCTTGTTGATGGTTGAGGAGGGTTACTTCCTAGACCTATATCTTGAAGAAGACCTACTGTTTTTTGAAGATTTGTTACTCCTTTTTGAACTGAGTCTAAATCTATATTTTTAAAAGTATTAAAGAAATCTTTGAAAGTATTCGGTTGAAACATAGTGGTAGTTGATGAGGTTTCACCTCTTATAATGGGTGAAAGATAATTATCCCAAATAGAATTATTTTCTCCATAGATATCATATAGTTCATAAAGCTTTTGCCAAGAAGTTTCCCCTCTCATGACAGTTGTGGCTAGTTCAGGATGAGATCTAGCAAAAATTTTAAATGTTTCTTTTGACATATTATCACCAATTTATTTTATGTTTTTACAAAATAAAAAAGAAGTAATCTACTCCTTTTTATTAATAAAATCATCAATAGTTAATAATTTATCATCTATTTCTTTTAGACTAAGTCTTTCTTTTTGCGGCGATAACTTTATTTCATCTGTTTTACTTTCTATTTGCTCTTCTGTTAGTAGTTTTTCCTCTTCTTTAACAGCTCTTATTAAGATTGCTACTAAAAAAGCGTCGATTAGTTGTTTTTTAGAAATTTGACTTCCTATTGAATGACGATCATTAATTGGTAATTCAGTCAACTTCATAGTATTGATAGTATCACTTTTTATACCAATATAATTTTTAGAATCCTCAATAAAGGTTTTTAGTACTTTATGTGGATTTGTTTTTACTTCTCTTAGAACTAATAATCCTCTTCTAGCTCGAGTTGATAATTCAAATTCACATAAACGTACCCTCTTAGCCGTTCCTTTATCAGTTATAATAGAGATAAATTCTTTAGTATTGTAATCAAAATTATTAACAGATATTAAGTAGTCATCTTTTAGTTTTATTCCTTTGACTCCACTAGCTTTAACTCCTACTATTGGTACTTCTTCACTATTAATACTTAAACCATAACCAGAATCAGTTACCAAGAATAAATATGGATCTTTTTCAATGAAGACAGTTATAACTTGGTCGTTTTCTTTTAGTTTCATACAACTAGTTGGTTTAGAATATCTTTGTAATTTAAAGTCTTTTAATTTTGAACGTTTTATCATACCATTTTTGGTTGCTATAACGATATTTTGATCTGACGCGAAAGAGTACGCAGGTAGTGCTGAAATAACATTTTCTTCTGGAGCTATCTCAATGATATTACTTACATGTTTAGGCATATCTTTCCATTTTAAGTCTGGAATGATATGTACTGGGATATGTAAGTAATTACCTTCTGTTGTAAAGACTAATAAAACATCAGTGGTATTCATTTCATATATTCCCATAATATAATCATTATCTTTGATAGTAATATCTTCTGGATTTGAGGCTGTATAACTCCTGAAAGATGTTCTTTTTAAATAACCGTCTTTAGTGATCATAACTACCACATCTTCTTTAGGAATCATAGCGGTTGTATCAATTTTAATTTCAGTAATTTCTTCTTTAATATCAGTAAGACGAGGAGTTGGATAGTCATTCATAACAGCTGTTAAATCTTTTTTCATTACTGATTTTAGTACTTCTTCACTTCCAAGTATGGCACTTAATCCTTTGATAATTTTTTCTAAAGATGATTTTTCATTTTCTAAGGCAACAACATCTGTATTAGTTAAACGATATAATTGTAAAGTAACAATAGCTTCTGCTTGAGCCTCTGAGAAAGCAAATTCTTTGATTAGATTTTCTTTAGCATTCGTTTTATTAGATGATGAACGAATAACTTGAATTACTTCATCTAATATTGAAATACATTTAATTAATCCTTCTACAATATGAAATCTAGCTTGAGCATGTTTTAAATCAAATTCTGTTCTTCTTTTTACTACTTCTTTTTGATGAGTAATAAAGGCATCAAGAGCAGATTCTAATCCTAATAATTTGGGTCTTTTGTTTACGATAGAAACCATATTAAAATTATAACTTATTTGCATATCGGTATTTTTTAATAGATAGTTTAGAATCAAGTCTAGATTAGCATTTTTCTTAAGATCAATAACTACTCTAACATCAGCTGCTGATTCATCACGTACTTCTACTATACCATCTATTTTCTTATCAATTCTAATATCATCAATCTTTTTTACCATTAAGGCTTTATTTACCTCAAAAGGTATTTCAGTAATAATTATTGATTTAGTTCCTCGATTTTCTTCTATTTCGTATTTGCTTTTGACAATAATACGACCTTTACCTGTAGTGTAGGCTTGTTTAATACCAGCTAAACCTTCAATAATACCACCAGTTGGAAAGTCTGGACCTTTAACATATTGCATTAAGTCTTCTAAAGTAGATTCAGGGTGATCAATCCGATAAATAGTAGCTTCTATTATTTCATTCAAATTATGAGGTGGTATATTAGTAGCATAACCAGCTGAAATACCTTGAGCTCCATAAACTAAAAGAGCAGGAAATCTAGCTGGTAGGACTGTTGGTTCTACTGTTGTATCATCAAAGTTAGGAGCAAATTCAATAGTATCTTTATCAATATCTCGAAGCATTTCGTTACTAATTTTAGAAAGTCTAGCTTCAGTATAACGATAAGCTGCGGGACTATCACCATCGATTGAACCATTATTACCATGCATATCAATATAGGGAAGTCTAGTTTTCCATGGTTGGCTCATACGGACCATGGCATCATAAATAGAGGTATCACCATGAGGATGATAATTTCCTATAACATCTCCAACAGTTTTCGCACTCTTACGATAACCTTTATCATGAGTATTTTTTTCTTTATGCATAGAATAAAGAACACGTCTTTGAACTGGTTTTAGTCCGTCTCTAGCATCAGGAATAGCTCGATCTTGGATAATATATTTCGAATAACTTCCAAAGCGTTCTCCCATGATATCTTCTAGAGTATAATCAAATATTTTTTCAATTACTTCTTCTGTTTCAGTTTTTTTTCTTGGCATTCTACCACTACTTTCTAATATTAATTTTATTAATTCTATCTACTGTATCTTGATGAGTTTTATCTTGATAACGTTCAAAAAAACAACGACACATTCTTTTTGCTTCTTCTGGATAATTTGAATAACCACTTTCAAGCATTTGCTCCATAGCTTGGTCAATTGAAGTATTTTGATTAGCTTCTACCACATCTTTTGATAAAACAAAACTATTTAGAAGATTTGCTTGACTGTAATCTTTTTGAGGATTTATAAAATTAATATGGTTATAACATGACATTATTATAGGTCCTCTAATTTTTAGAGCCTCTTGCACTTCTTTTATTGTTAAGCCATCAACATCATCAAAGGGAATTAGTGATACTTCATTGAATTGACCAACTTGGTTTATAACGTCAAATATCATAGGAATATTATTATTTGCTCTTTCTAATAATTTTAAAGCAACATCATTATTTAATTTAATAATACCGAATTTGTATGCTGGAATATCATAACTATCTTTATTTTTCATCTAACTTTCTCCTTTTTTAACTAAATTATTATTTAGAATAATTTAGTTAGTGTATATTATATTTTTCTTATTATATATTTTATATAATAAGTTTTTTCTAAGAACTATTAGAGTACATTTTATTTTTATATCTCGTATTCATCTTCTAAAGTGAACTCAACATTTTCATCTATCCATTCTTTTCGTGGTGGAACATCATCCCCCATCAAGATTGAAACACGCTTTTCGGCTAATTGGGCATCTTCAATATTAACTCGAATTAAAGTTCTGCTACCTTTTTTCATAGTCGTATCACATAGCTGATCGGCATTCATTTCACCAAGCCCTTTATAACGTTGAATTTCGCATTTTTTGCCAGCTGATTTTTGTTTCATTTCTTCTACACTGTAGGCATAATCTATATTTTTACCTGATTGAATTTTAAATAACGGAGGAAGAGCTACAAATAATCTTCCATCTTCTATTAAAGGTTTCATATAGCGATAAAAGAAAGTTAATAATAAACATTGAATGTGTCCACCATCTTCATCAGCATCACTCATAATAATTACTTTAGAATACTCACAGTCTTTTATATCAAAGTTTGGACCATACCCTGCACCTATTGTATAAATTATAGTATTAATTTCTTCATTACGAAGGATATCTTCTTCTTTTGTTTTTTCAGTATTTAATACTTTACCACGAAGAGGAAGAATGGCTTGATACTTACGGTCACGCCCTTGTTTAGCAGAACCTCCTGCAGAATCTCCTTCGACTAAAAATAATTCTTTTTTATCTTTATCTTTACTTTGTGCAGGGGCTAATTTACCTGATAAGGAACGTTCTTCTTTTTTTCTACTAGTGCCTTTTCTGGCTTCTTCTCTAGCTTTTCTAGCTGCTTCTCTAGCAATTTTACTTCTTAAACTTTTATTAATAATTTCTGTTGCGATAGACTTGTTTTCTTCTAAAAATACTCTCATCTGTTCGCTAACAATCGTCTCTACTGCTACTCTAGCTTGAGGAGTTCCTAGTTTACCTTTGGTTTGTCCTTCAAATTGTAGTATTCCTTCAGGTATTTTCAAACTAATAACAGCAGTTAAACCTTCTCTTACATCACTTCCTTCTAAAGATTTTTCTTTGCCTTTAATAAAACCATTGTTTTTAGCATAATCATTAAAAACTCTAGTTAAAGCTGTTTTAAAACCGACCTCATGGGAACCACCATCAATAGTTTTTACATTATTAACAAAACTTACGATATTTTCATTATAAGATGAGGTATACTGCATAGCTATTTCTACTTCTATTTTATCTTTTTGGCCTTGAATTCCTAATACTTTATGTAGTGGTTCTTTGCCCTTATTCAAGTCTTCAACAAATTCCTCAATTCCACGTTCATAATGAAATTTTGCTGCTCTTTCATCCTCTTCGTCGATAACTTCAATAGTAATTCCCTTTAATAGAAAAGCACTTTCTTGCATTCTTTCACAAATAGTTGTATACGAAAAGTTTGAGGATGAAAAAATTGTATCATCTGGCAAAAACCTGACTATAGTACCTGTTTTGTTAGTAGTACCTATTTTTTTTAGAGGTGCTACTACATGACCGCCATTTTCGAAGCGAATATAATGTTCTTCTTTATCTCTTTTAATAGTGACTTCCATCCATTTAGATAAGGCATTAACGACACTTGAACCAACACCATGTAGTCCACCAGAAACCTTATAACCTTCACTTTCAAACTTACCTCCTGCATGTAAAACCGTAAAAATAACCTCTGGTGTTGATTTTCCAGAAGCATGCATTCCTGTTGGTAAACCACGACCATGATCTTCAATACTTACTGACTTGTCTCTATGGATAATAATTTTAATATAATCACCAAAACCATTAATCGCCTCATCAATAGAATTATCTACAATTTCCCATACTAAATGGTGAAGTCCTCTTTTGTCTGTAGAGCCTATATACATACCAGGCCTTTTTCTTACTGCATCTAATCCTTCTAAAATTTTAATTGATGAATCATCATATTTTAAAGCCATTATTATCACACTCCAATATTAACTATTAATTATTATATAAAATTTAATTAGTATTTTCAAATGAACTTTACTATTTTTTACAATTTATAAAAGATATTTTAATTAATTATTAAAATTTAATCTATTCTTTATAAGAAATCTATTAATAATCTAATTATTTTAACAAGTTTCAAATTAGAAATTAAATGAAAATCTTATTTTATAGAAAGATTCTAGTAATTATATTTTGATAGAAATTTATAAGTATATATAATTATTTTATTGCATATTAAAATCTCACTTCTTAATTAATGAAATGAGATTTTTAGTAATATTTAATATATAAGTTTAATTAACATCATCTAGTGTTTCATAAGTTTTTTTAGCAGCACTTTTAATCATATTTTTCATATTATTTGCTACTTCAGGATTTTTTTTCATATACATATATCCTGCTACTCCCATACCGCCTAGCATTGCTGCCATTGTCATATTTTTCATTCTATTTTTTTTCATTTTTTCACCTCTATCTTTATTATGAGGTGCTTTTTTCTATTTTATACCATTTATTAGAAAATCTTTAATTGTTGTTCTTCTGATATCTGTATCAGTATTATTAACAGCAATATCTAAAGCATCAATATCGCCTACTAAGTATAATTTTTTCTTACTTCTAGTAACAGCAGTATAAACTAGTTTACGATAAAGCATTTTATTATAGTTTTTTACTATTGGTAGTATTACTACTTCAAATTCACTTCCTTGAGCTTTGTGAATAGATATAGCATAGGCTAGACGAAAATTATTAAAATTAGATGGTGTATATTTTACAATATTGCCATCGAAATCAATATGTATTTCTTTTTTAGGAGTTGTAATGATACGGTTTATGATACCAATATCACCATTATAGACGTTTTCTTCTGGCATATTAGTTAATTGAATTACCTTATCTTGTTCTCTAAAAACAACTTCGCCTATTCTTATTTCTTTTTTTAATTGATCTTTGGGATTAAATATTTTTTGAATATTTTTATTAATCTCATCAATACCAACAATGGTTTTATACATAGGGGCTAATATTTGAAAATCTTTATAAGATAAGTCTTTATAGGTACTTGATATTTCCATAATGTTTGCAATTATGTTATTACTAGAACAAGATATAAAAGTCAAATCATCTTCTTTATTAAAAACTTTTCGGTTAATACTTCCTGCTCTCATATCATAGGCTAAGGTTATAATATTTGAATCTTTCCCTTGGCGATAAAGTTCTTGAAGTTTTATGACTGTTAACTTTTCACTTTTTATTAAATCATGAAGAATTTGTCCTGGTCCTACAGATGGTAATTGATGATCATCTCCTACCATGATGATTTTACAATTGGCAGAGATTCCTTTTAATAAGTTGGCCATTAAATAGGTATCTATCATACTAGCTTCATCGATTATTATTAATTCTGCTTTACTTTTATTGTACTCATTTATTTGAAACTTATTAGTTTCTTTTTGCCATTTTAGAAAGCGATGAATAGTAGATGATTTTAAAAGGGTTGATTCACCCATTCTTTTAGCAGCCCTACCAGTTGGTGCTAAAAGGGCTACTTTTTCTAGCATAGTAGCATAGGATAATTTATTACAAATACGATATAGTTCGGTAATTGCTTTCATAATAGTTGTTTTACCAGTTCCAGGACCACCTGTTATTATAGTAAAGTCTCTTTGACAGCTTTCTTTAATTGCTTCTCTTTGTTCACTATTATAGGTTATTCCAAGATTTTCTTCTAATTCTTCTAATTTTTGATTAATATCTTTTATTGGAAGAGGATTGTTTGAGTTTAGTCGTCTGAATCTTCTGACAATGAGAGTCTCAGATTCATACATTTCTTTCAAATAATATTTTTCCTCTTTTACGATAATTAAAATATCTTTTTCTAATTCTTCTACACCCTTATTAAATTCTTCCTCTGCTACTCTTTCTTTTATTACACGTGGTAAAAGCATAGTTAATTCATCTTTATAATAATAACTATGTCCATAGGTGTTGCTTACTTCCTTCATAATATATAAAAGTGAGGCTTTTATTCTAATGATAGCTTTTTTTTCTATCCCCATATTAAGGGCTATTTGATCGATTTTTTTAAAAGTAATATCATTTATATCTTGTATTAATTTATAAATATCTTGAGAAATTATATCTTTAGTTTTTTCTTTATAATGATTATAAATAAGCATAGAGTCTCTAGTAGAAAAGCCCAAATTACCTAAATATAGAATAAGTTCGTAACTAGCTTCATATTCTTTTAACTTTGTATGGAGCATATTAATGTTTGCTTTAGTAATTCCTGGTATTAAAATTAAGTTATCAGGATTTTCTAGAATTATTTTTAGGGTATCTTTTCCTAATACTTCAACAATACTTTTGGCTTTCTTTTCGCCGATTCCTTTAAAAAGACCACTAGTTAAAAATTCAACAATAGCATCTTTTTCTTCTGGTTTACATCTTTCATAGCTGGTTACTTGGAATTGTTCCCCATATTTTTCATGAATCACTACTTCTCCATATAAAAGATAGGTGTCTAATTCATTTAGTTCATGAAAATATCCAGTAAAAGTCATAACACGATTCAAATAGTCAGCTAGTTTTTCATTATTGGTGTCACTTACTTTGAAAAGTCCAATATGATAACCACTGTCGTTTTGATAAATGCTTTTTTGATATTTACCTTTTATATACGTTGACATTTCATCACCTACTTTTACTTTTTTTAAGACTTATTCTGCGATACAATATGGATAATCTATTTTAGTTATTTTTACTTTAACAAAGGTGTTTTTTGGTAGTAATTTATTAATTTTTACATGAAGATAATTCCCAGTATGACCAATACTATAGGCTTCTTTTTGTTCTTCTATTAAGACCTCAACTGTTTGATTCAAATATTTAGTAGCATATTCTAATTCTAGTTTTTTAGATATTTCTAATAATTCTCTAGCTCTTTTCTTTTTTTCTTCTTTTTCGATGTGATTAGGTAAATCTATAGCTTTTGTATTTTTTCGTTCACTAAATGGAAAAACATGAATTTTTGTTAGTTTTAGTTTCTGACAAGTTTCAATTGTTTTGTTAAACATTTTTTCACTTTCTCCTGGAAAACCAACAATGACATCGGTTGTGATGTTAATATTAGGACGTATCTTTCTGATTTTTTTTAATGTTTTTTCAAAGTAGTCGATATTGTATTTACGGTTCATAGATTTTAAAATATCATCACAGCCAGATTGAAGTGGTATGTGTAAGTGGTCTACAATAATTGGGTTATCCTTTATTACTTGTAAAACTTCAGTTGTTAGTTCTGTTATTTCAATAGAAGAGATTCTTAATCTTTTTAATTTTTCTATTTTTACTAATTCTTTTAACAGTGAAGCAAAATCAGTATTTATATCTACACCATAATTTCCAGTATGAATACCAGTCAATACTATTTCTTGATAACCATTATTAGTAAGAGAGGTAACTTCTGCGATCACTTTTTCTTTTTCTTTACTGCGACATTTTCCTCTAACTAAAGGAATAATGCAATAACTACAAAAATTTTCACAGCCATCTTGTATTTTGACAAATGCTCTGGTTCTACCTGGAAATTTATTAATATACATATCTTCGAAAGTGTCCAGAGGATTTTTATAACTGAGACGTAGTGTTTCTTTCTTTTTGTACCATTCTTCTATTAAAGCTACTATTTTGGATTTGTCTTTATTACCAATAATTATATCTAAACCTTCTATTTTAATATCTAGATTGGCAGCGATAAAACAACCCATGGCTATTATACAAGCATTAGGGTTTCTTTTTATTGCATTACGAATCATTTTCCTTGATTTAATATCGCTAGTATTAGTAACTGTACAGGTATTAATGATATAAATGTCACATATTTCTGTAAAGTTTTTAATTTCATAGCCATGTTCTTTTAATTGATTGATAATATATTCACTTTCATAGGTATTTACTTTACAACCTAGTGTTTCTATTCCTACACTCCGCATTTAATCACTACTTTCTTTAAAGTCACTATACCAAGAACTTACGTGGTCTTTAGCTTTATGGTAGGCAGAAGACGATTTTTCTTTAACTTTTTCGTAGACTTTACTATAGGCATTTTTTAAATTATCAGTATCCTCTTCATAGGCTTTTACTGTATTATTATAAGCTTCTTCACCTACTTCTTCTCTATATTTATTAATAATTGAATCTTTAAGTTCTTTTGCTTTTTCTTTAACGTTTGTATAGGCTTTTTTAGAGGCCTTTTTGATAGTTTCTTTATAACCTGGAATAACCTCTTCTATATTATTATCTACTTTATCAAAAGTATTTAGAACTTTTTCTTTGGCTTCATCTGATAAATCATCAAATGTTTTTCCTTTTATTTTACCATCATAAAAAATAAAGTCAGCTAAAGTAATAAAGTGTTTTTTTAAAGTTTTTTTGTTCTTCTTAGAAATATTATCTTTAGAAGTTATATTAGTTACTTTTTTCTTAATATTTTCAACGTATTTGACAACATCTTCTTCAGTTGTAGCTGATTCCTTATTTTTATTGATATTATTACTCATTTTTACTACTGTTTGATTTTTTTCTTTGCTAATATTAGTATCAGTTTTTAAAGTATTACTATTACATCCAGTAGTTACAAGTAAGGCACTTAAGCTTATTATAATTATTTTTTTCATATACATCCCTCAATTCGTTATCATATTATATCATATAGTGGCTCATATTTCAATTATTTTACTAAGTAGCAAAAGATATTAATCAAATAAATTTTATCCTTCTATTTATATTATACAATATTTTTTTAGGTTTGCTTATAAAAAATACTTATAAATTATACTTTTTTATATTTTTTAGATGGAAACAAAAGAAAAACCGAATGTTTTCGGTTAATCTAGATATTTTTGCAATTCTTTTAAAGTCATCAAGAACTCATTAGTCTTTCTAATTTCTTCATCTAATTTCTCATAATTAGCAGTATTTTCTAATTCAATATCTGTTGTTTTATCTTGTTTTTCTATTCCATAAATTGGAGATATTACTGGGCTACTTTTAAATTTACTAGCTGTTTGATAAGCTGGGGTTTTCTTTTTGGGTTGTTTTTCCTTTTTAATGTTAGTAACTGTATTTAAATCATTTAATACTAATTTTTCTTTTGAATACTCAGCTGTTCTATTTGATCTTCTAGGTACAAGATTTTTAATGATTACTGGTTCCTCAACTTTTGGTTCTTCGATAGTCTTTTTCATTCTAACTTCTAGGTCTTTTAGACTAATTGGTTCATTTCCTTCATCAGCATATTGCGTCATCTCATTAGCAGCATAAATTTCTTTGCTTTTTTTGACCAGTTCTTCAATACTTATAATAGCATTTTCTTCTTGTTCTTCTTCATAAGAAGTAAGATCGATATTCTTAGCTTCTTGTTCTGCTTTTTCTAATTCTTGAGTTAGTTTTAGTAGTTCTTTTTGAGCTTCTTCTTGATCAGGTTCAATATTTGTGTATACTAAGTCTTCTGTTGGTTGCTCTTCTTTTGGACTGTTTTCGATTTCGATAGGTTCTACTTCTATCTTTTCTTCCTTTTTTACAGGTTCTTCTACTGGTATAGTTATAGCAACTGGTTGTTTAGCTGCTGCTATATTAGTTGATGGAATGCTTTTGGTTAATTCTATAGAAGATATAGGAGATGCAACTTTTTCTAGTAACTCACTTTCCTCTTCTAGACTCTCTTCAGGCATATTTTCTAAAATTAAGTTTTCTACTTTTATCTCCTCTTTTGGAATATATGCTTCTTGTACCGATGGTTCTAATTCCTCTAAATCCATTAAGTTCATTTCTTCTTGTACTAAGACTCGCCCTTTTTCTTCTTTTTCTATCTTATTTATAATTTGTGTTTGTTCTAATATTTCAGCGGGAGAAGGTTTTATAACTGGTGAGACAACTGGTATTTCTTCTTTTTCTAATTGTTCTTTTTCATCACTACCTATTTGTTCACTTACTTCTTCAACTAACTTATTTAATTCTTTAGTATTTTGCCTACGTTTTCTTTTATAATGATTTTTATCTATTATGTATATAATAAAACACAACAAACAGGCAAGACCAGTAACTATATAAACTACTATAATTTCCTTGGATGTTAAAAAATCCATTAAATCTTCCATTATGTTCACCTCTATTTTAAGAATAACATAGCTCTTCGTAGATGGAAAGAACTATCAATTCTTAATTTTACATATTTACACACACTTTTACAAAGTTTTACAATTGTTCGATTTACATTTTTGTACATTGCATATCTTTATATACATCTAATGATATCATAATTATTGTCATAATGATATATTTTTTTTATTTTTTCATATATTTTGGTATGAAAGAAAAATTTATTAAATCAACTATTATCCTATTAATTGGTGGTCTTCTTACTAAACTATTAGGAATGCTTATTAAGATTATTATGAGTAGAATGATAGGTACTGAAGGTCTTGGCCTATATATGATGATTTTACCTACCTTTTCTCTTTTTATTGGTATTAGTCAATTTGGTATGCCTATTGCTTTATCTAAATTGATAGCTGAAGATAATAAAAACAATAAGAGACTATTTTTTTCAGTGGTTCCTATTACATTAATTGTTAATTTATTTCTTATTTTATTTATTATTTTATTTGCCCCTATTCTAGCTAAATATTTGTTGCATAACAATGCTACTTATTATGGAATTTTAGCAATTGCCTTAGTTATTCCCTTTACAAGTATTTCAAGTATTTGTAGAAGTTATTTTTTTGGTAAAGAAAGAATGATTCCACATGTAGTTTCTAATTTATTAGAAGATATTGTTCGATTAAGTTTAATGCTTATAGGGATACCACTATTTATACATAATGGGATTGCCTATGTTGTGTGTTTTATTATTTTATCTAATGTTATTAGTGAACTTGCTTCTATTCTTATTTTGTTTTTATTTTTACCAAAAAAAGTTAAGATTACAAAGGATGATATAAAACCAAGTAAAGTCTATATTAAAGAAAGTTTATCAATTGGTATTCCAAATACCACAGGAAGATTAATTGGTAATATTGGCTACTTTTTAGAACCAATTATTTTAAGTAGTGTTTTACTTGGGGTTGGTTATAGTAATTCTTTTATCACAAGAGAATATGGAATTCTTTCGGGGTATGTAATGCCTTTACTTTTACTACCATCATTTTTTACGATGGCGATATCCCAGGCTTTATTACCAGTGGTTTCTAGGGAATACGCCCTTAATAATACGCTTAGTGTTAAAAGAAAAATAAAACAAGCTATTAGTATTTCTTTACTTATTGGGTTTCCTGTTACAATTTTATTTTTATTATTCCCAGGTCTATTTTTGCAACTTATTTATCATACAAATGAAGGGATAACTTATATGAGAGTCCTTGCTCCTATATGTTTATTTCAATATATCCAAGCACCTTTGTCATCGGCTTTGGATGCTATGGGGAAAAGTCGGGATGCCATGGTAGCTTCTACTTTAGGCGTCATAGTTAGGACTTCTTTGTTATTTTTATTATCTTTATTTAAAATTGGTTTATATGGACTTATTGTTGCTATAGGGGTAAATGTATTAATAGTTACTTTTCATAATATTAGAAAGGTCAAAAAGGCACTTAATTAGGAATTTAAAAAAATATTTATAAACTATTCATTTACGATGAAAGATATTAGGAAAACTACTCCAAACTTGATAAAATGTAGTTTTCTTTATTATAAAATGATAAAGTTTTTAATTATTAGTAGATATTTATATACTTTGTACTAATTAGTAAGAAATAATTCAATAAAATATAGAATTTAGGTAAAAACATTTCCTTTTTTAAATATTATACTCATAGTCTAGAAGAATGAAAAAATTATTTATTATAAAATTTCACTCATATTACACATTTATTGTATAATATTTTTAAAGGAGGGATTTCAAGTGCATATTTTAGTTGTTGATGATGAAGAAATGATTCGTGAAGTTATCAAGGAATATTGTTTAGCAGAAGGGTTTTTACCTACTTTAGTTGATAATGGTAAGACTGCTTTAGAAATGTTGCAAAGACATAATTATGATCTTATGATATTGGATATTATGATGCCTAATATGGATGGATATACTTTACTTAAAGAATTACCTAAAGAAAATAAAGTTCCTACTATCGTTTTGTCTGCACGGAGTGAAGAATATGATAAATTACAAGGCTTTGATCTAGGAATTGATGACTATTTAACCAAACCTTTCTCACCTAAGGAGTTGATTGC
The DNA here is from genome assembly GCA_948466315.1 of uncultured Mycoplasmatota bacterium. Classification (GTDB taxonomy): domain Bacteria; phylum Bacillota_I; class Bacilli_A; order RF39; family UBA660; genus CAOJZZ01. The sequence continues at coordinate 23,727 of CAOJZZ010000006.1, forward strand.
TAGAATAAAAGCTATAAATAATAGAGTTGCTAATAATTTACCAAATATTTATAAACTAGAGGAGTTAGAGGTTAATTTTTCTGCTCATATAATTAAGATTTGTAACAGGATAGTTAATGTTACACCTAAAGAATTTGAAATCCTTACCTATTTAATTAAGAATAAAGGTATTGCTATTTCCAGAGAGCAATTATTAGCAAAAGTATGGGGATATGATTATTTTGGAGATGATAGAACAGTAGATACTCATATTAAAATGCTTAGAAACAACTTAGGTAGTTATCGAAAGCATATTATAACAGTACGAGGAGTTGGCTATAAATTTGTTGAAAATGAAGAAGAATAGTTTAAATCGGGAAATATGGAAATACTTTTTATTATTTTCAATTTTAATATTAGGATTTTTATGGACTTTTCAAGTTCTTTTTTTAAATAAATATTATAAATATATAAAAATAAAGGATATAAAAAAAGTAGCTTCTATTATAAGTAAGGAGCAACAAAATACAGATTTTGATACTATTGTAAATAAAGCCTCTTTTGATCGAAGTGTATGTGTAGAAGTTATTGATCAATCTTATTCTTCTATTTATACTTCGTCATTTTTAGGAAAAGGATGTTTTACTGGTAAAGAAAATCAGGCTACTTATAAATATCGCTTTATTAATAGTGGATTAAGAGAAGCTACCTATGAGCTTATTAATAAAGAATTTGATAATGAAACTTTGGTACTTGCTGTTAGATTAAATAATAATAAATATGCTTTTATTAATACATCTATTGATCCAATTGATTCAACGGTAGATATTCTACGTGGACAATTAATTATTATTACTTTTATAGTACTGATACTTTCTTTTGTTATTGCTTATTTTATTTCTAATTATATTTCTAGACCTATTATAAAAATAAATAAGGCTGCTAAAAGATTGGCTAATGGGGAGTTTGATGTTTCATTTTGTTCTAATACTAATATTAGAGAAATTAATGAATTAGCTGAAACATTGAACTATACAAAAAAGGAGTTAAGTAAGACTGAGGAATTACGACGAGATTTACTAGCAAATGTTTCTCATGATTTGAAAACTCCACTTACAATGATTAAGGCCTATGCGGAGATGAGTAGAGATTTACATGCTAAAAAACCTAAAAAAAGAGAAGAAAATATGAATATTATCATAAGTGAAGTAGATAGACTTACTCTTCTAGTTAATGATATTTTGGCTCTTTCTAAGATGCAATCAAATATAGAAGTGTTAAAATATGAAGAGTTTGATTTAATAGTAATGATTGAGGATATAATAAAAAAATATCAAATATTACAAGAGACAGAAAATTATTATTTTGAGTTTATTCATCCTATGAAGGAAATAATAGTGCGAGCTGATAGGGAAAAAATAGCTCAAGTTATTTATAATTTAGTAAATAACGCTATTAATTATACTGGTGATGATAAAAGGGTTACAGTAAGAGTGGATACTACAAAGGATATTTTAGTAGAGATTATTGATACAGGAAAGGGAATTAAAAAAGATGATTTACCTTATATTTGGGATAAGTATTATAAGAGTGCTAAGAAACATAAAAGAAATGTTATTGGTACTGGGATTGGACTATCTATTGTTAAAAGTATTTTGATAAAACATAAATTTAACTATGGTGTTAAATCAAAGAGAAAAAAAGGTACTATTTTTTATTTTGTTATTCCAAAAATAGAGAAAAAAGATGATTTTAAGAATTAATCATCTTTTTACTTGTGTTTGGTAAAATAATTTTATTTTTTTGCTTTGGTTTATTACTGTTTGTTAATACCTTAGACTTTGGTGGTGTTTTTATAAAGTCTAAGATAGAATGATTTAAATAGTATGTTATTGGTAAATCTACATGGGCAAAAGTAGCTGTTTCTTGATGTTGTTTCTCTCTTAACACTTCAACTCTTTCTAAATAATTATTTCTTAATTCTTTTTTATTTATATTTTTAAATATATCACTCATAGTTTTACATTTAAAATCGATTAAATCATGTAGGAAGTCTCCTAAAGTCATTTCAGAATTATTTAGTATTTTTGATACTTCCTCATAGATATTAGGACATTTTTTTCCCAGTTATTTGGAAATTGAAAATCATTACAATAAAGTAAATATAATAGTGATTGGAACTCAGTATGGGCATATACTATTCTATCAATTTTTTTAATATTACTATTATAATTCGGGTTTTCTTCATTACAGATATATCATTATACTTAGATTTTACTGCTTCAAGGAACATAGGATATAATAAATTATCCATAGGTACTGAGGTATAAATGTCTCCATGTAATTTCTTTTTATACATCATATCATACTCTTTAGAAAATAAGAAATAATCTTCTATTAACATAAAAGTTTGATCTAGTTCAAATTGATTACCATTCTTTACTATTTCTTTAAAATTCATAAAGTGTTCTTCATAACTAGATTGATGCAATAATTCACTCATGGGAATATCTTTACTATACACAGTAAAATATTCTCTTTCGAATTCTACATTTTTTCTTTTATATATTGTACATAATTATTATATATTTTTTGTACTACATTTTCTAAACTAATATTTTTAATAGTTAACCTCTTATTAAAGTATTATACAGTAATTATATATATTTCTAGTTCTTAGTCGTGAAAAATTGCTCCTATAGTATAATTATATTTTTGCTTCAAATGACTAAGTAGTATTTTATTTATACATGAGCTGTTTACTCTAAGTAAAAATAATCAGATGGAATGAGACTTTTGATGATTAAATAAAAAACAAAAGTAGCAGAGCTACTAAATTTTGCTTGATTTTCTTTAAGCTTTTGATAATTTGTTACATAATAATTACATAAAATTAGGGATATCCTAATTGAATTTTATCCATGTTTGCATTCCTTTTTTATCAATATGGAATGGAGTCAATTTTACTATTTTATCTATAAAAATCAAAGTGGCATAATTACTGTTTTTCTTTGCTATCCAAAATTTTCATCTACACATAATTGTTTATTATATTTAGATTTTATTTCATCAATCGAAACTTTATTTAAATCAAAAAATAATATCTCTTTTATTGTGAAATATGCGACTACATCAGCACTAGATTTTTTAACAATAACAATATCATCTTTAGAAATTTGATTCTAAGGTAATATTTTATTTTTACTAAAACTAGATTCTATAGTTTTCTTTCCATTTAGCATATATGTTAAATATTGCTCGCTAAAAATTCCAAGACTGAGATTGTGTTCTTTTATTTTTTTCAATTCTGTATATGTTAATTGTTCCTTTAAATTTTTAATAATCTCTTCATACATAATAACTTTTTTTATTTTCTCCTATCTATATTGATTTTATCTTTATAATTATTTGATTTTCTAATTGAAATATGTTTATAACTATTTCAAACTAAATTAGTCAAACTCATACATAGAATTTTGTATATCTTTTTTTAATAAGCTATCAATTACTCTAATTAATACATCAATATTTGCTATTGTTTGAAGTTAATTAAAAAATTAAATTTCCCTAGAGTTTATTTTATAAAATACATGTTAGTAATATCTAGTATTTCTAATTACTGTAGTATGGGGATAACTTTTTATCAACCTTTTATCTAAAGAGCTATTATTTTTAGATTGAAGAATAAATGGTTTTATCTCTTTTTCCTCGAAGTCAGCTTCGTCTATACCATATAAGTCTAGTATGTCTTTTAAAAAGTCATTTCGGATAGAAGCAATATATAATTCGTCATCTACTTGTAAGTTATTTCTTTGCTGTAAAGTTGTAAGTTCGTTTTTCAATAGTTCTAGCTCCCAAGCTTTACTAGATATGTAATTATTCAATAGTCTAGTATTCTCTTCTAAATGATGAATTTTTTCTTGTAGTGAGTTAATTACTTCTTCTCTTTTAGGAGTATTATCTAATGTTTCATATAAATCGATTATAGAAATATTATCTTTTATACATTGAAAGTCAAAAATATCATAACTTTTTTCATTGTACATTTCTTGGATATGTAAGGATTTATTGTTATAACCTTTTGTTATTTTGAGAAAGTCATATTTTTTTTGACATATTTTAATTGCATTATAAAAAATATTATGAGCTACTATTTTACGATATAATTCTACACCATTTAAAAGACTCATTTTATCTTTAGATAGATTATTTTCATTTAATGCAGAAAATTCTAGTGCTATTAGTGATTCAAAATATTTTAATATTTCTTTACTAAAAATTCCATTATACTTTTCTAATTCTTTTAACAGTATATATTGGTTTTCTTCTTGATCTAAATTAGTTTTATTTTCCATTAATTGCTCCCTAGTTATAAATATATAATTCGTGTTGACATCTAGTACAGGCTACATACAAAAGATTTTTTTCATTTATGTGGTATGAATTACTACGGTCATTATAAATGATGACACTGTCGAATTCTAAGCCTTTGGCTGTATAGGCAGGGATAATTATTAAGTCTTTTTGAAATACTTTTGAATTAGCCCCTACTAAAGAGATGTTTAAATCCTTGGATATTAAACTATAAATTTTCTCTGCTGTTGCATCATCTTTAGTAATAATTGCTGTACTTTTATATTCCTTTTGTAATTTTTTAATATCTGCTAAGATAATTTGTCTTAAATCTTGAATATTTTTTCTTATAACTATTGGCTTGTTGTTTTCTTTTCTAATAGCATTTACGTGTTGTAAATTTAATATTTTATTAGTATAGTTAATAATTTCTGGAGATGAACGATAAGTTTTTAATAGTTCTATATATTTAGTATCATGTTCAAAAATCTCTTTTAAATCTTCTAAAGAATTATAGGAGTAATAGGGATTAATATTTTGATTAATGTCTCCTAATATTGTAAAATCTGCTTTTTTAAAGATTTGATTAATAATAATATATTGTAGTCTATTGTAGTCTTGAGCTTCATCAATTACTACTTGTTTGATGGTAGCTTCATATAAAAAACCTTCTAATTTTCCTTTTATATAGGCAAATATTAGAGCATCTTCATAATTCAAGAATTTTTTATTAATGAATTTTTTACTTATTGCTTCTGATTGAGGCATTTTGCAAAAATCACTTTGCCAAAATGCCTTATAAATTTCTTTATAATCTTTTTTAAAATTAGCATTTTCTCTTAGTAATTTGGCAAAAGTACGATTCTTTTTACCACTACCTTTATAAAAGCTAGCGGATAATTTTTTAGCAATTTCATCTATTCGTTCAAATAAAGGAAGTCTATCATATTTATTATGTAGTAAATTATTAATTTCTTCTTTATCTACTTTATGAACTTCACCTTCAGTAAAAGAATTAATCATTTTAGCATTTTTGATATAGTTTTCTAAATACTCGTCTAAATCACTAATTATTTCATCACTTTGTTTATATTTAACTAATTCTGGATTTTCTTCCTTGGAAGAATAAAATCTAGAAACAAAGTCAGTATAAGTTTCTATTTCTTTATATTCAGTGATAAAACAGGTTAGATAATCATTAAAAGTAGTTTGCAAGGTATTATGTTCTCCAAGAGATGGTAGGACATCTGATATGTATTCAGCAAATATATTGTTAGGAGAAAATATTAAAATATTATTACTATTTAGTCTTTCTAGGCGATAAAGCAAAAAAGCTATGCGATGAAGAGCTACAGTTGTTTTACCACTTCCAGCTATTCCTTGAACAATCAAGTTATTATCTTCTAGATTTCTAATGACTTTATTTTGTTCTTGTTGAATAGTATTAACAACATGACGCATCTTTTCACTAGATTCGGTTGCTAGAACTTCTTGTAGGATTTCATCATCTATATTTAGGGAGTTATCAAAAACACCTAGTAAATTATCTTGTTCTATTTTATATTGTCTTTTTCGCTTTAATTCTCCACTAAATACACCTCCAGGGGCGTTATATTCACAAGGACCAGTTTCATAATCATAAAACAAACTACAGATAGGACTACGCCAATCGTAAAGAATATTATTTAAATTTTTATCTTTTAAATAAGTAAGAGAGATATAAATATTAGAAATTGTTCCATCATCATCTTTAAAAACGATTGAAGCAAAATATGGTTTGTTCTTAAGCTGGCATAATTTACGATAGTAATTTTTCCTTTGTATAAGTTTATTAGCTTCTTGTGAAGTGGCAGTAATTACTTGTTGAGCTTCACCATCATCAAAACTATTAGCATTTTCCCACATCATTTTTTTAAATTCGACTAGATCTTCATCACCTTGGGATACATCCACACCTAAATCTTTTAATGTCGCTTCAAGCAATCTATGAACTTTTTTTAAGATTTTCTTTTCTTTTTCTAATTCAATTTCACCAATTGCCATAAAGACTTCCTCCTATTCTTTTAGTAAATTAAAATTTTTATAAATTTATTTGGTATTTAATAATAAAGATTGAATTATTTTTATAAAGAACAACATCTACAGCCTAGAAATTTCTTATATTTTTACAATTTATAAGAGGATTAGTATCTCTTTTGATAGTTTGAGATATACTATTCCTCCCTTGGTTTAAAATATAATTATGATTAAATTATTATATAGTGATATTAGATTGATAATTAGTTAGTATATTATAGATAAACATTTTGAAATCTATAATATTTATAGTATTTTTATCCTTTATACATTCAAAGAATCAATTAGGTCTAAAAATTCTTTTTGTATTTGTTCTAATCGCTCAGTAGTGCTTGCTTCAAATCTAGCAGTAATATTAGGTCCTGTGTTACTTGCTCTAACAAGGGCCCAACCATCAGAAAAACTTATTCTTATACCATCAATATCAATGTATTTATAATTTTTTTCTTTAGCATAATCTATTACTTTTTCTACTACTTGAAATTTTATTTCGTCAGGACTAGCTATTTTTATTTCTTCTGTTGAATAATATTCATTAATACCACTAAGCAATTCATCTACTGATTTATTAGTATTTGATAAAATTTCTAATAATCTAAGTCCAGCATATAAGCCACTGTCAAAGCCAGGCCATTTATCTCTGAAATAAACATGTCCAGACAGTTCTCCACCAAAAGGAAGGTTCTCATCACGCACTTTTGACTTGGTATATGAATTCCCAGTTCGATAACAAATACCTTTGGCTCCTAGTTTTTCGATTTCATCAATTAAACTTTTAGAACATTTTACATCATATAAAAATTCTTTTTTAGCTACTTTTTCTATCAAATTTCTAATAATGATAATCATATATTTATCTGTTGGAATATATGTTTTGGAACTAGAGATAAAACCAACACGGTCACCATCCCCATCAAAAGATATTCCTAAATCAGCTTGACATTCTGCGACTTTTTGTTTTAGTTGCTCTAGATTCTTTTCAACACATGGATCAGGATGATGATTGGGAAAAGTTCCATCGCTTTTATCGTTTATCATAACTAAGTCGATAGGAAACATTTGATATAGTTTTTCAGCAATAATTGAGGTTGTACCATTACCTGGATCAACTACTACTTTTACTTTTCTTGACCCAAAGTTAAGACTTTCTTTAAATAAGTCGATATACTCATTAGTTATATCATAAGGAGTTACTGTTCCACTCCCCTTTGCAAAATCACCCTTTAAAATAAACTCTAAAAAGTCTTGAATTTCTTGACCTTTGCAATTACCGCTTTCATCAAATGCAAACTTAAAACCATTATCGTCTTTGGGATTATGAGAAGCGGTAACCATCACACCACTATATGTTTTTAACTTAATACAAGCATAATAATACATAGGTGTAGTGCATAAACCTAAAGAAATAATATTTATACCAGTTTCTGTAATTCCTTTAATTAACGATTCATATAAGGCTGGACTACTTAGTCTGTTATCATGACCTACTACACAAGTTGTTTTACCTATATTTTTAATATGACTACCAAAACCTAATCCTATTGTATAAGCTGTATCTTCATCTATTTCACTAGGATAGATTCCTCTTATATCATATCCTCTAAATATATTTTTCTTAATATCCTTTTTTATTTGTACCATAAACTACTCCTTTACTATTTTCTTTTACTTCTTCTGTTTGATTGATAAAAATATCTAATAATGGTTCATATTGTCTTACATCAATTTCGCTACTTTGAATTTTTTTATCTAGACTTTGTTCATAATATTCTTGTATTTGACCTAATAAATTACTTATAGAATCATCATTTCCTTTATTATAACTTTCTAAGGAACTTGTTATAGATTTAAAACAGCCATTTGAAAGATAATAATCATATTCTTTTTCAAAAGAATCATCACCTTTTAACATTGATTGAAAAAATTTAGAGGGAATATTTGATAATTTATTATTTTCTAAATTAATTATTAAGCATTCTGTTGGTGAGGTTTGAAAGCTTTCTGTTGAAGCTAGAGTTAATAGTCTTACTACTTCCTCTGCTAAATTCCATTCATCTTTTTTTTGATTTCCTGTTTCTAAATATTTCTTTAATTCGCCATTTCTTTGGTATTCTTTTATATTACTAACAAAACTTATTAATCCAATATCCAACTCAGCAAATTTATTTTTCATTTTATATTGACACCACCCTATCTTTATTATCTTAATAATATCATATTCTAAAAGATAGGTCACGTTTTTTCTGTCTAATTGACACATTTTATTAATTTTTTAGGAAATATATAGTTTTCTTCTTTATAGATTGTAAGGGGTACTATCAAAAGTAAATCTAGAATTTATATAATTATCACTTACATACCAGTAAATAGCCTAAGTTTTATACCATTTTTTTAATTATTTATTATGCTTACTTTGATAATCTTGTTTTAGTTTAGCCATTTCTTGTTTTGTTTGAAGTAAAGCTTCTTTAAATTTAATAAATCCTTTATTATTTAAAGTGTTTAAGTGTGGGAAAGACTTAATTAGTCTTGTGGTTAAATAGTTGTTTTTACGTAGAATATTTTGTATTTCTTGTCTTATTTCTTTAGTAGCATCTTTGTTCAAATATTTATTGGCATTTATCTTTAAGTTAATCATGATATAAATTGTTATTATTAAATCTGTAAGAAAAATAATACTTAATAGCATTCCTAAAGTAATTATTCCCCAATTGGGTATAAGTAAGAGAAAATTATTTATAATAGGATTTATTACTTTCACAACTAAGACACCTAGTAGGCCAAATAAAATGCCATTAGATAGGCAAATTCTACCATCTACATTGAATTTTTTATCTGAATAATCCCACCATCTTAACTTAAATATTTTTTCGAGAAAAAGACTAGTTAAATATTCTAATAAACTACATAATACTGTACTCATAATAAATAGAACTAATAAATCATCTTTATATGATTTCAAAAAATAAATCATAATTAAGGCACCTGTTCCATATATAGGAAGATAGGGACCTATCAAAAAGCCTCTATTAAATGTTATCTTTTTTTCGATATAGCTAACAGCTATTATTTCGATAAAATAACCAATAATTGAATAAATTAGAAAAATTATAAATACATAGAAAAAATTAAAAAACATAAATAGCACCTCTACTTCATACTCTATTATATTGTAACATGCTTATATTTATAGTCAATAAGATAGAATTTTGGGTGCTTGTTGAACTAAGCCTAGAATAAACTAGTATTTTCTATATTAATGCGTTGTGCTAGTTAAATGTTAAAAGTGTTATAAAAAAGAAATTGTCTACAATACTTATATTTGAATTTCATTCATTTTGAAAAATAACAATTTATTTAAGTCTTATATTTTCAGTAAATTTTCAAATAAATAATCAACTAGCATAACATGTTATACTAGTTTTTAACTAATAATTTATTTTATCTATGTAGTGTAATGAGGTTAGTAAAATACCAACTATTACAATTGATGAAGGATATCCTCTCGAATCAATTCAAAAAATTCCTAATTTAAAGAAATTTAAATCTGAATTAGATGATAATGAGGTAATTGAAATGATGAGTAATGAACAAACAGAATTATTTGATTATATTTTAAAGGTTATCACTTGTATTAAACATAATAATAACACTAAAAATTTAGTAAAATCATAGTAATTATTAAAATGTGTAACAACTTCTTATACACATTTGAGAGTACACACATAAAAATTAACAATACTGTAGATATTAATAATACTTACATTTTTTATCTTTAAATAAACATTTTACTCGTGGTCTTTCTTTTAATTTGCTATTTTTTTCTATTGATGATAAATAAATATAGTTATCATCAACTTTATCTATAGTAGTATGTATTTGACTTAAATTAGGAGTTTCTTCATAATCAAATATTATAGTTTCATGTTCTGTATTCGTATCTTCTAGTAAGTATTTATCTATATTCCCTCTTTTTCCAATACAATGTATATATACTATATTATCTTTAACATACAAATTATTTCCTTCTTTTAATGTATCACATCTTATAATATTTTTTAGGATATAATAATTTCTATTATCTTTTAATAATATGTTTAAATTACTCCAAGAACTTGTATTATCATAATATTTTGAAATAGTATAATTTTTATTTTTATATGTAAAGGATTTAATAACTTCTTCATTTTCTTTAAAGATATATTGTTCTAAATTAGAAAGAGAACTTTTATAATCTAAAAATTCAATTATCTTATATGTTATAAAGGGGAAGCTGATAAATAAAATTATTAAAAATAAACTTAGTCTTTTCATAATTACACAACCACTTCCTTTTATATTAGGATATTATAACATGATATAGTTAAATAGCAAGACATAAATTTTTCTTTAAAAAAAAACAAAAAGTAGTCTTTTTCTTTTTTTTATTTTATATAATTGTTGCGATTAGTAAAATAATGATTCCTAATGTTATACCAACATAGGTTACTTTGTCATTTTTACTCATTTTTATTCTTGGAAGTAATTCATCTAGTGCTATAAAAATAAGCATTCCTAGAGTGGTTGATAAAAGCGAACCTAGTATTATCGAACTGATGGCATGAAGATTCAAAAAGAATAAGATTAAACCGCCAGCAAAGGTTGATAGTGATACTGCTAAAATACCTAGAACAGTTTTACTCATATTGGTACTGCTTTGGTATAGTGTTGTTGCTATAACCATTCCTAATGGTATATTGTGAAAGCCTATTCCTAAGCTCATAGCAACTCCTAAGTTTTTATCTGTTAAAACGGTTGAATAAACAGCCATACCTTCTATAATATTATGTAAGAATAAAGCAAGGGAGGTAACTACCCCGATATGAATTAAATTGTTTTTTAAATCTTTTTTATTCATTTTTGTTTCTTCATGATCTGGGATAAAATTATCTAAGAATTTCAAAAGAAAGTAACCTAGAGCTGTATATATTATAAATAGATAGATATATTTTAGACCAAGTTGTTCAATGATTTCTGGTAGTAAATCTGCTATCATTAACATAATGATAACACCAAAGGCTAGCCCTAGTGAAAAATCAATTACCTTTTCACGTTTTTTCATTATAAAAGCAATTAAAGCTCCAATGATAATAAATATTCCTAATATTAAAGTCGTTAATAGACCAATTTGTTCAATTTTCATATTTCTTCTCCTATTTTTATAATAAAATAATTACTAGTAGTCCTATTATAAAGCAGTAAATGGAAAAATAAATTAGTTTTCCCTCTTTGACAATTTTTTCAAACCATTTAGTAAAAATGTAAGTAAAGATTCCAGAGATTAGTGCCGCTATTAGATATAGAATCCAAGTAGAACTAGCAACAGATAGCTCTAATAAATCCTTAATTCCTAATATTGATGTTGCAATAGAAATGGGGATATAAAGGATAAATGAGAAATTAAAAGCAGTTTTTCTTTTTAAACCTTGATACATACCACCTACAATGGTAGCTCCACTTCTACTAAGGCCTGGTATGATACTTATCATTTGATAAAAACCAATTATTATCGCATCTTTAAAACTTATTTCGTCACTATCTTTTTTACCTTTAAAATCTTTAATCAAGTATAAAAAGATAGCAGTTATTAATAAGGTTAAGCCAATAAATTTGACATTTTCCTCTAATTTATCTAATAAATTTAGTTTAGTTACTACTAGGCCTAAGACGCCAGCTGGAATGGTTGCTAGAACTATTTTCCAACAGTAATTGTAATCTTTCTTATATTCTTTTTTATCTTTTTTATTAAAAATATAGTTAAAGAAAGCAGTTATTAATCTCAATATTTCTTTTCTAAAAATAATAATAATTGCTACTAGGCTACCTAGATTAGTGATGGTAGCAATTATTTCATAATTAATATTTATGTTTTGATGAAATTTCTCTAAAAGCGTTTTTACAATTAGGATGTGCCCACTACTAGATACCGGAATTGGTTCTGTAATACCTTGGATTATCCCTAAAATAATATATTGAATTAAATCAATCATTTTACTCATCTCCCAACTTATTACCAATTATTAGTCCAATACTTAGAAAAATTAAACCTATTATTATTTGTAAGATATTAAATTCTAAATTTTGGATACTATTAATTGTTGCTATAGGTATTGCAATGATTGAAGCAAGGATAAACCCAATTACTCCGAAATATGTTTTTACTTCGTACTTTTCTAATAAAAATTCAATAAGTTTAGCTATTAAAATTATTCCTAATAATATTCCAATACCAAAAACTGTTGCTATCATGAAGTTTTGAGTTAAGTTTTGGAATTTAGTAAGACTTTTAACAACTTTTAATACAGGATAATAATACCCTAAAAGCATTAAAACAAGTGAACCACTAATTCCAGGGATAACCATAGTAGCAGCGGTTATTATACCTACTATAAATAGCATTATATATTTCGTAAAATTCATATTTATTAAATCAGCTTTAAATGAAACATTAAATAATTGTTCAGATAAGGCGAGCAAAATAACAAAGACAAATGAAAGAGATAAAATTAAATAACTTGATATTTCTTTAGTCTCTTTTTGACCTTTGACTTTCTTTATTAATAGTGGTACTCCACCCATCACTAATCCCATAAAAAACATCGTTGTAGGAATAGGAAAATTCGAATAGGAAGCATCTATTATCCTACTCATTGAAATTATTGCTAAAACCATACCTATACCAATAGGTAGTAGAAATTTGATATTTTCTTTTATTTTGCTAAAAAAGTGACTAATTGCTTGAATAAATTTCTCATAAATACCTAAAGTTAGAGCAAGTGTTCCTCCACTTACTCCAGGAATGATGTTAGCTAATCCCATAATGAACCCCTTGATCGTTAAAACAATCACATCTTTCATTTTCTTCTCCTTAATTTTCAAATATTTCCATAATTAATGGTACTACATGCTTTTTACGTGAGACACAGCCTTCGATAAAGTGTCCTTGCGTAATATTTTCGTTATTGTAAGCAAGGTCGATAGTTTCTTTAGCCTTACTATTATAGATTATGTAACTACCATTTTGAATTATGTCAGTAACATATAAAGCAACTAAATTATAATTATTAGCTTCGCTAACCTCGTCTAAAACATGAATATAATCTTCGATTTCTTTTTTTATTTCATCAAAGTTCATAGTAAAGAATTGGCCTATAGCAAAGGTCTTATCATTTACTGTAAATAATTTATAATCATTATATAACACATCTTCTTTAGTCATTCCTTCTAATGAAGTACCTGCTTTTAACATATTCATTCCATATTCTTGATAATCAACACTAGCTATTTTAGCTAAATCTTTTACCGCATCAACATCTCTTTCAGTTGCTGTTGGACTTTTAAGTATTAAAGTATCTGATAATATTCCAGAAAGTAAAGCACCTGCTATTTCTTTTGGTATTTTGATTTTTCTTTCGTTAAATAATGTATAAATAATAGTACAAGTAGAACCAACAGCCATATTTCTAAAATTAATAGGACTATTAGTTGTAATACTACCTAAATTATGATGGTCAAAAATTTCTAGTATCTCAGCTTCTTCTATTCCTTCAGCACTTTGTACTTTTTCATTATGATCTACAAGAATCACTTTTTTAGGAGTTTTCTCAGTTAAATCAGTAATTTTAAGTAAACCTAAACATTTATTTTTCTTATCAATAATTGGATAATTAGTATGTTTTAGTTTATTATTAATATCTATAACATTATCAACAAATTCAGTATCTTCAAACTTAGTTGGATTATAACTTCTAATCATTGTTTTTATATAATTTGTAAGACCAACAAGTTTAGCAATATGATAAGAATCATAAGCTGTTCTTATAATATTAACTTTATTTTTACGTGCTATTTCAATATGCTCATCTTTTATTTTTGCATCTCCAGATAAAATTATTAGTTTTACACCCGAAGTAACAGCATATTCAATAATACTATGACGATCTCCCACTATTAAAATCATATCTTTTCCTAATTTTACAGTATTCATAAAAGTAGTACTACGATAAGCTGCTACTAGTAATCTACCAACTATTTCATCATTAAATTTTAAAATTTCTTCTCCTTTTAAAACATGCATCAAATTCTCAAAAGAGGTATATAAGTCTTCAATATTTTCATTAACAATTGTATGAGATAAATCCTTTATAGTAATTAACCCAACAAAGTCGCCATTCTTTTTAGTTACAGGTAACCCTGTTAATCCTTCTTTTAACATATATTGATAACCGTTATAAATAGAATCTGTTTCTTTAATTACAAAGCCTTTATGATAATTTATATCTTTTAATTGTAATTTTACATCATTTAAATATTCAGGAGTTTTTAATTTAAAATAGTCTAAAGCGTAGGCTGTTTCTTTATTAACGGCTCCTAAAATTCTAGCTTCGCAAGCTTCACCTAATTTATTTTTAAGATATGATAATCCTATAGCAGACATTACAGAATCAGTGTCTGGTTTTTTGTGTCCAAATATATATGTATTACTCATCTACATCACTTCTTTCTTTGGTAAATTATATCATAATTTCTGACTAAAAAAAAGAAAAAGTTCTTAAAATATATTCGGTTGTGTAACAGTTCAGACTATAAAAAAATAATTAATTAACAATTTATGTATAATGGCA
>CAOJZZ010000007.1 GCA_948466315.1 uncultured Mycoplasmatota bacterium
ACATTAAAAATAGTGTCAAGTGATTTTACTCACCAACACTATTTATTATAGAACCGTAATAAAGCCTGATAGGCGAAATTGAAAAACCACTAGTATAGCTGGTAGAAATTTATTGTAACTATTTCGAGATGATTATACCTTCTAGCTTAATATAAGATTATTTTAATCTCAACTTGTTTAAATGAATATATTATGTGAAGGTTGGATAATACTTTATTTTATGAGAGTTTTATTTCTAAAAAAATCTTACTTTATTTATAATAAAAAGAAGTGTATATCTCTGTCATTAATTATTGCACAGCACAAAAAAACTGCATCCAGCAGTCGAGTTTTTTTCAATTATAATTTCATTATCAGTAAAATTATAATTAAACTTGTTATAAGAGTTTTCTTTCTCTTTAAATTACATTTAACTTAGAGTCCAGCGTTCTTTTTATCCATAAAAAGGTATTCCTAAAGACATTGTTGAATATCATAATGACTTCAACTGCATTTTGCATTCCTAAGTTATTTTAATTTTATCATATGCATGTGTGTGTGTCAATATTTTTTTTGAATTAGGCAGGATAAAATTTTTTGAATTAGGCAGGATAAAATTATAAATTAATTAATAAAACTCTCTAAGTATTTGTAAATAAAGGGAAAAGTTAGTTTTTTTTATGAAAAACCATAGGTTAGTTTAGAAGCAAAAGAAGCAAGTATTACACACATAATTACATACTAAAGTTTATAAATAATCATATTTTGATTTCGATAATCTTTTAATTTTTTAAATTCTCTTTTAATTGTTTGAGTATAACAGTATCAATGTCTTGAATTGTTGTTATATTTAATTTCTCCTTTATGAAACTAATTTCGTTTTTGCTTAAATTTGAATATTTTTTGGAGGTTTTGCCATTCTTTTTCATCACTTTTTTATGTGATTTCATTATACTATGAAACTGTTTTTGATGGTGGAAAATTGTGCAAATCCTTTTATTTATTTGTTTTAGATCACTTTCTTTACTTAATATATAATTTTATCCTGTTATTGTTGCGATAGCATTTTAATATATGTTATACTTATAATAGTGAGGGTAATAATTAGGGTTGGTGATTTGTTTATGCTCATTTATATAATGCATAATGATAAAATCGATATTTTTAGACTTTCTAAAGAGGCTGTTGGAAAATATTTAATTTCTGATGTCGATAAGTATAATAATAAAAGAAATTTGCTTAATGTAGAGGGGCGTAATGGCAAATGGTTTATTTTTGGAAATGAAAATGTTAAAATTACTTATAATAATCAGTATTGTTCTTCTATTGAATTACTTTTGTATACTTTTTATCAATTAACTGTTATGGGGTCTGAGACAATTTTGCTTTATATTTTACCATCATATGATAATTCTTTTTTTGCTAAAGAACTTCTTGATAATGTTTCTATTACGATTGGATCTGATAAGAATTGTGATATTTCTTTTAGTGGTTCTATTAGTAACGAGCAAGTTATTATTGAATATACTAATGGAGTTTTTTATTTTAAAAATATTGAATCTAAGGTTCCTATTTATTTGAATAGAGTAAGAAAAAATTCTGGTGTTATTAGAAATTTTGATACATTGTTTATAATGGGATTAAAGGTTATTGCTTGTGGAAATAAACTTTTTATAAATAATCCTTCTGGTCATGTGAGTGTATTTGGTGGAACTAAATATAAAACTTTTGAGGATAGTTATATTGTAGGTAATTATGATACTGATGTTAGAAGTTATACTAATTTTTATGAAGAATCTGATTATTATGCTAAATCGCCTTTATTTAGACCTCAAATTAGACCCTTTAATCTTGTTATTACTGAACCACCTTCAAAATTACAAAGGGATAAATCATCGGTTTTGATGAATGTTATACCAACATTATTAATGTCACTTTCTTCTTTAATTATGACTGTCTCTTCTGTTAAATCGTATAGGGCTGGAGAATCTTCTAAGGAAGATTTGTGGTCTTCCTTACTTATGTGTCTAGCAATGATTGTAGCTGGAATACTTTGGCCTTTTGTAGAGAAATTTTATAATAATATGGTTGTTTTTTTTGGTAATTTTAAGCGTGTTAGAAATTATAGAAAATATTTGAAAACTAAAACTAAGTTATTGTGTGATGAGGCACAGGCTCAGAAAATGGCATATATAGTAAATTACATAGATTATAGTGCTTGCCAGAAAGTTATAGAAAAGAGATCTGCGGAATTGTTTAGCAGAGATTGTGATTCTGAGGATTTTTTAAATATAAGGTTAGGTAAAGGTGATATTGAATTAAATTGTAATATTGATTATAATAAACCTGATTATGTTGAGGATTATGATAGTTTACTTGATGATGTAGATGCCATGATAAAAAAGTATAAATATATTGTAGATATTCCATTTGTCATTTCACTGGCTCAAAAAAATGTAATTGCTTTTATATTAAGTGAACATAGGTTATATGATGATTATATGTCTGGTATAATTCTTCAATTAATTACTTTTCATAGTTTTTATGATTTAAAACTTGTTGTTTTAACATCTGATTATTATCATGAACTTGATTATTTGAAAAGCTCTAATCACTGTTGGAATGATAATAAGTCTTTTAGGTATTTTGCTAGTAATCTTGATGAAGCACAATTAATTTCCTCTGTTCTTGAACGAGAATTAAAAATTAGAGAAGTTAATTCTAGTGAAAAAAGTGTATTTCAACCTTATTATTTAATTATTTCTAATTGTATTGATGAATATAGAAATCTTAATATAATTGGTGATATTTTGGATTTGGAACGTAATCTTGGGTTTGGATTATTAATGTATGATACTAAAATTAGTAATATCCCAAGTGACTGTGTAAATTTTGTTAACGTTTCTTTAAATGAAGGAACTTCATTTCAAATTAATATGAATAATATATTGAAATTCGTTCCAGAATTTGCCAGTACTTATGGTGTTAATGTTGACTATTGTTCTAGATTGATTTCTAATATTCCATTAAAAAATAACAATGTAGTTTATCAAGATTCTTTTTTACCTGATTCTATTGGTTTTTTAGAGATGTATGAAGTTGGAAATATTGAACAACTTAATTGTGCTATCAGATGGGAGAATTCGGATCCATTTAATAGTTTAAGTGTACCAGTAGGTGTAGATGTTAATGGTAATTTTGTAAATTTAGACTTGCATGAGAAAAATCATGGTCCACATGGTTTGATTGCAGGTATGACTGGTTCAGGTAAATCAGAATTTATAATTACTTATATTTTATCCTTAGCTGTTAATTATAAACCAGAGGAGGTTCAATTCTTGCTAATTGATTATAAAGGTGGTGGATTAGCAGGTGCTTTTGAAAATAGAAGGGAAGGTATAAAGCTGCCTCATTTAGTTGGTACAATTACTAATCTTGATACAGCTGAAATGAAACGTACTTTAGTTTCTATAAAAAGTGAATTGCAGAGAAGACAGAAAATTTTTAATGAAGCAAAAGAAGTTTTAGATACTGGTAATATTGATATATATAAATATCAAAAATTATATCGTGATGGTATTTTAAATGATCCGTTATCACATTTGTTTATAATTTGTGATGAGTTTGCCGAGTTGAAGGCACAGCAACCAGATTTTATGGATGAGTTGGTTAGTGCTGCTCGTATTGGTCGTAGTTTGGGTATTCATTTAATATTGGCAACTCAGAAGCCTTCTGGTGTTGTTGACGAACAAATTTGGTCTAATTCTAAGTTTAAGGTGTGTTGTAAAGTTCAGACTGTTGATGATAGTAATGAAATGCTTCGTAAACCAGATGCTGCTTATTTGAGAGAGTCTGGAAGGTTTTATTTGCAAGTTGGTTATGATGAGTATTTTATTTTAGGGCAATCTGCTTATTCTGGTATGCCTTATATACCTTCTGAGACTATAGTATCAAAAATTGATAATGTTATAAATTTTGTTAACAATACTGGTGAGGTGTATAAAAATGCTTCTAGTAAGGTAGAAAATATTCAAAAAAGAGAAAATATTGGAGAAGAGTTAATAAATATTCTAAAATATATAATTCATGTTTCAGAAGATATGGGTTATAAGTATCAACAATTGTGGTTAGATAATATTCCATCAATACTTTATTATGATTATGTAGTAAGAAAGTATGAGTTAAAACCAGTTCTTTATAATATTAATCCTGTTATAGGTGAATATGATGATCCATCTAGGCAGACTCAGGGCTATGTTTCTTTGCCTATGTCTTCAGAAGGAAATACTTTTATTTGTGGGGCATCAGGAAGCGGAAAGAACACTTTGTTTTCTACTATTATTTATTCTACAATCCTTAATCATAATTGTGATGAAGTTAATATTTATATTTTGGATTTTGGTGCTGAAAAATTAATGAAATTTCAAAAAGCTCCACAGGTTGGTGATGTTTTGACTATTGCTGATACTGATAAAATAAGATATTTATTTTATATGTTAGAAAATATGAAAAACGAAAGACAAAAGTATTATGCTAAAAATGGCGGCGATTTTAATAGTGATATTGTACAGAAGAAATGTCCTTTTCCTAATATATTGATTTTTATTTATGATATAGAAGTGTTTAAGGAAACTTATGATGAACTATATGATGAACAATTTGTACCTTTTACCAGAAATTGTGCTAAATTTGGATTTTATTTTGTTGTTTCTAGTACTTCCCCTGGCTCTTTGGGATATTTTGCAGAGAATAATTTCCCAAAAAAGATTATGCTAAATATGGTTGATTCATCAGACTATAGTATGTTTTTTGATACTAATTTGGTTCCATCAAAGAATCCTGGGAGGGGGTTGGTTAAAGTTGGTGATGAAGTATTTGAGTTTCAAGTATCTTTAATATTTAGTGCTGAAACAGTTAATCAAAAATTAAATTATGTTTTTAAACAATTGGATAAATTTTTACTTAATAAAGCTAAACCTATTCCAACAATTCCTGATGTTGTCACTGTTGATTATATTAAAAATTTACCATTAGAATTAAATTCACTTCCTGTTGGAGTTAATTTGTTGACTGCCCAACCATGTTTTTATGATTTTAGTCAAAGATTTAATTTGATTTCTGCATCTAGAAATAATGATGGTTTAAAGTTTGTTTTATCAATTATTAAGTGTATACAGTTATTGAGAAATCAAAAGTTAATTGTAATTAATGGTATTAAGGATAGTAATCTTATGATTGATGATAATGTAAAATATTATGATTCTGCTTTTAAGAAAGTTGTTCCAATTATTTATGATAATGTTTGTAAATATAATAATGTAGAAAGTAGTGAAAATTCTTTTATTATATTTATTATAGGTTATAATAGAATTAATAAAATTTTGAATAAGGCAAAGGATGAAGATAGCAATTTGATCAATTTGGAGGAATTATTGATATCTGCTAAGTCAAATAAATTTTTTAAGTTTATTATTTATGAATCAGCTTCCTCTTTTGACGAGATAAAAGATGGAGATATAGTTAATTATATTGATGATTCTAATGGAATATGGGTTGGTCGTGGTTTTGATAATCAAAATTGTTTTGAGTCTCCAGATTCTTATAATGATGATGTAAAATTAACATCTGACTCTGTTGTTTTAGTGAAAAATGGAAAAGCAGAATATGCTAAATTTATAAAGATGTGAGGATGGTATTAATATGGATAAAATTTTAATCACTGTTTTTGTACCTTTCATTGATGATGATTTTGATATAAAAATTCCAATTAATTTAGAAATGACAGTGGCTATGCAGTTAATTCAAGAAGCTATTGTAGATTTGTCGAATGAGTCTTATGTAATTAATCCTCAAGCTAAGATTTATGATAAAAATACTGGTTTTTTGATTAATCAAAATAATATAGTGAAATTTTCAGGTTTGAAAAATGGATCAGCTGTAATGATTATATAATTTTATAAATTATTTTGATTGTAATATTATTTAAAAAGGCTTGACATATTATTAAATGTGTTATAGTATATGTTTTGAAAGGGAGAAAACTAAGTAATTTTACTATGTTTTCTCTTTCTTTTTCTTCTAGGAGAGATAAAATGGGTCAATATTTTACTAATGATCAATTGCCCAGTAGAATTCAACGTAAGAGTTGTTATGTGTTGGGTCAAAAATTTATGTTTTTTACAGATAATGGTGTTTTTTCGAAAACAGGTTTGGATTTTGGCAGTAGACTTCTTCTTGAAACAATCCCGCTTGATGAAGTTGGAGGCAAAATTCTGGATATGGGTTGTGGTTATGGAGTTATTGGTATTATACTTAGTAAATTTACATCAGCTTTTATTGATATGGTAGATATTAATGAGAGAGCTATGCATTTAGCAAGGAAGAATATTCAAGAAAATCAGTGTTCAAATATTCGTGTTTTTTATAGCGATATTTATGGTGATATTGATTCAAAATATGATGTTATTATTACTAATCCTCCTATTCGAGCAGGTAAAACTGTTGTTTATGATATGCTTTTTAAGGCTAGAGATTATTTAAAAAGTGATGGTAAATTGTTTTTTGTTATAAGAAAAGAGCAAGGTGCTAAATCGCTAATTGTCGACTTGAAAAAGGTATATACTGTAGAAGTGTTAATTAGAAAAAAAGGGTATTATATTATTAAGTGTATTTTGTAATTGACTTATTGTTAATTATGTGTTAATAATATAAATTGGAAATGTGTTATTTTTTTATGATTTTTATTTAAATTTAGATGAGTGTGGGGTGAATATTAGTGGCATTTAAAATTGTAAAATGTGGTGATTATAGAGAAAGACGAAATTTCTCTAAAATTAGAAATACTTATGAGTTAAAAGACTTACTTGAAATTCAAAAAAAGTCTTATGATAATTTTATTGTTAATGGTATCAAAGAGGTATTTGAAGATTTATTTCCAGTAGAAAATTTCTCTGGGACTTTATCGCTTAAATTTGGGGATTATCATTTTGATAAACCCCGTTATTCTATTAAGGAAAGTAAGGATCGTGAGACTACGTATTCTGCTCCTTTACGTGTTGAGGTTCAGTTGTTTAATCGTGAATCTGGGGAGGTAAAAGAGCAGGAGATATTTATGGGTGATATGCCTATAATGACTGATAGTGGTACTTTTATTATTAATGGTGCTGAAAGAGTTATTGTATCTCAATTAGTGCGTTCTCCTAGTGTTTATTTTAATAGGGAAATTGATAAAAATGGTCGTGTATTGGTTACCTCACAGATTATTCCTACTCGTGGTACTTGGTTAGAGTTTGAAATTGATGCACGTGATGTATTATATGTTAGAATTGATCGAACTAGAAAGGTTACACTGACAACCTTGCTTCGTGCTTTTGGTTTATCTAGTGATGATGATATTTTAAAGTTATTTGGTGAAGATGATTATATAAAGAACACTATTGCTAAAGATTCTACTAAGAATACTGATGAAGCGTTAATAGAAATTTATGAAAAATTAAGACCTGGAGAGCCTGCTACTTTAGATTCTTCTAAAAATCAAATTATTACTCGATTTTTCGATGAATTTAGATATGATTTAGCACGTGTTGGTCGGTATAAATTTAATCGTAAATTGAATGTTGTTGATCGTTTACTTGATCAGGTTTTGGCTGAAGATATAAAAGATGGTGAAACTGTTGTTTTTGAAAAAGGAACTAAGATTACTAAGGCTAATTTGGGAGAATTGAAAGAGGTTCTTGCTAAGGGTTATGGTTTAACTGAGGTTTTAGTTAATGAAGAATTGGATAATTATAATAAAGTTCAAATGATTAAAATTGTTGATCCTAATGAAAAAAACAAAAAAATTGTTGTTATTGGTAATGATCCATCAATTGATGTTAAGCGTTTGACTATTTCTGATGTCTATGCTTCTGTTTCATATTATTTAGACTTATTACATGGTGTTGGTAGTTTTGATGAAATTGATCATTTAGGAAATCGTCGTATTCGTCAAGTTGGTGAACTTTTACAGAATCAATTTAGGATAGGTGTTTCTAGAATGGAAAGGGTTATTCGTGAAAGAATGACTACTCAGGAAATGGAAGAGGTTACTCCAAAAACATTGATTAATATTCGTCCAGTTACTGCTTCTATGAAAGAATTTTTTGGTAGTTCGCAACTTTCACAATTTATGGATCAAACAAATCCAATAGCTGAACTTACTAATAAGCGCCGTTTGTCAGCATTAGGACCTGGTGGTTTATCCAGAGATCGTGCTGGTGTTGAGGTTCGTGATGTTAATGCTTCACATTATGGTCGTATTTGTCCAATAGAGTCTCCTGAAGGACCTAATATTGGTCTTATTACATCTTTAGCTAGTTATGCTAAGATTGATGAGTATGGTTTTATTATGACTCCTTATCGTAAAGTTGAGAATTGTAAAATTACTGATGAAGTTTGTTATCTAACTGCTGATGAAGAATTAGATTATATAATTTCACAATCTATTGTTGAAACAAGTGAAGATAATACAATTATAGACGAAACTGTTAATGCACGTTTTCGTGGTGAAAATATATTAGCTAAACCAGAGCAGGTTGACTACATTGATGTTAGTCCTCAACAAGTTGTTTCTGTTACTACTAGTTGTATTCCATTTTTGGAACATGATGATGCAACACGTGCGTTAATGGGTGCTAATATGCAACGTCAAGCTATGCCTTTAATAAAAACAGAAGCGCCTTTTGTAGGAACAGGAGTTGAATTTGTTGCAGCTAAGGATTCTGGTGTTGAAATTGTTGCTAAGAATAGTGGAATAGTAGATTATGTTGATGCTAGAAAAATTGTTGTAAAAACAAAGGATAGTGTTGATAATTATACATTAGCTAATTTTGAATTGGCCAATTCTAGTATATGTTCTCATCAAAGACCTATTGTTCATGTTGGTGATAAAGTTGAAGCTGGCGTTACTGTTCTAGCTGATGGAAACTCTACAGATAAAGGAGAACTTGCTTTAGGGAAAAATATGACAGTTGCATTTATGACATTTAATGGTTATAACTATGAAGATGCAGTTATCTTAAATGAAAACTTAGTTAAAGATGATAAATATACTTCACTACATCTAGAAGATTATGAGATGCAATGTCGTGAAACTAAATTGGGTCCTGAAGAAATTACTCGTGATATACCTAATGTTAGTGAGGATGCACGTCGTAATTTGGATGAGGATGGTATTATCACAATTGGTACAGAAGTAAAAGAAGGGGATATTTTAGTAGGTAAAGTTACTCCTAAGGGTATGGCTGAACTTACTTCTGAGGAAAAATTATTACATGCTATTTTTGGTGAAAAGACACGTGAAGTTCGTGATACTTCTTTACGTGTACCTCATGGTGGAGATGGTATTGTTCATGATATAAAGATTTATTCTCGTAAAGATAATGATGAATTACCTGCTGGTGTAAGTAAAGTTATTAGAGTTTATATAATTCAAAAACGTAAAATTCAAGTGGGCGATAAAATGTCTGGTAGACATGGTAATAAGGGTGTTATTTCTTTAATTCTTCCACAGGAGGATATGCCATATTTACCTGATGGTACACCTGTTGATATTATGTTAAATCCTCAAGGTGTTCCAAGTCGAATGAATTTTGGACAAATTCTTGAAATTCATATGGGAATGGCTGCTAAGAAGTTAGGTGTTCATGTAGCTACACCAGTTTTTGATGGGGCACAAATTAATGATATTGAAGACATGATGGAAGAAGCTGGTATGGATAAAGATGGAAAAACAATATTATATGATGGACGTACTGGTGAACCATTTGATCATCGTATAGCTGTTGGCGTTATGTATATGATTAAATTACATCATATGGTTGATGATAAGTTACATGCTCGTTCTACTGGTCCTTATTCATTAGTTACCCAACAACCACTTGGTGGAAAAGCTCAATTTGGAGGTCAAAGATTTGGAGAGATGGAAGTATGGGCGTTATATGCTTATGGTGCTGCACATACTTTACAGGAAATTTTGACTGTTAAATCTGACGATGTAATTGGTAGAGTAAAAGTTTATGAGTCTATTATAAAGGGCCAAGAGATTAATCAAGCTGGAGTACCTGAATCTTTTAGAGTATTAATGAAAGAATTCCAAGCTTTAGGATTAGATATTTCGATAATAAATGATAATGGAGAGACATTACAGTTGAAGGAAATTGAAGAAGCAGAGGATAAAGAGGATTTGCATTCATCTATTGATGATGTAGATAATTTATCAACACCATTGCCTAGCAGTCATAGTGTTGCTGATGATTCTTTAGATATTGAAGATGAAGACAGTGCCGAAGAAGATAATAGTGAGGAAGGAGATGAAATTTAATGATTGAAGTTAATAAGTTTGATGCTTTAAAAATTGGTATAGCATCTCCTGAAAAAATTCGTGAATGGTCTTATGGTGAGGTTAAGAAACCTGAAACTATAAATTATCGTACTCTTCGTCCAGAGAGAGATGGGTTATTTTGCGAAAAGATATTTGGTCCTAGTAAGGATTTTGAATGTGCTTGTGGTAAGTATAAAAGAGTTCGTTATAAGAATATAGTTTGTGACCGTTGTGGAGTTGAAGTTACTCGTTCTAAGGTTCGTCGTGAGAGGATGGGACATATTGAGCTTGCTACTCCTGTTTCTCATATTTGGTTTTTTAAAGGAGTTCCTTCTCGTATGGGACTTGTTCTTGATATGAGTCCTAGAGACTTGGAAGAAGTATTGTATTTTGTTAGCTATGTCGTTATTGACAAAGGGAATGCTCCTTTAGAAAATAAGCAAACTTTATCTGAAAAAGAATATCGTGCGTATTATGAAAAATATGGTACTGGATTTAAAGTAGGTATGGGTGCTGAGGCAATAAAAGAGTTGTTAAAGGCAGTTGATATAGAAAAAGATATTGAAGAAATTAGTAAAGAGCTTGAAACAGCACAAGGTCAGAAGAGGACACGTTTACTTAAGCGACTTGACGTTTTAGATGCATTTTATCATTCTGGAAATAAGCCAGAATGGATGATTATGGATTGTATTCCAGTTATTCCTCCAGAGCTTCGTCCAATGATACAACTTGATGGTGGTCGTTTTGCTACTAGTGATTTGAATGATTTGTATCGTCGTGTTATTAATCGTAATAACCGTTTAAAGAAGCTTATTGATTTAGGAGCGCCTGGTATTATAATTCAAAACGAAAAACGTATGTTACAGGAAGCTGTCGATGCTTTGTTTGATAATGGTCGTCGTGGGCGTAGTGTTACAGGTGCTGGAAATCGTCCTTTGAAATCAATTTCTAGTATGTTAAAAGGTAAACAAGGACGTTTCCGTCAAAATTTACTTGGAAAACGTGTTGATTATTCTGGACGTTCAGTTATTGTTGTTGGACCTTCTTTAAAGATGTATCAATGTGGTATTCCTAAGGAAATGGCACTTGAATTATTTAAGCCACATGTTATTCATGGATTGGTTAGTAAGGATATTGCTCATAATATAAAAGCAGCAAAAAGATTGATAGATAATCAAGATCCAGTTGTATGGGATATAGTTGAAGAAGTTATTAAGGAACATCCTGTTATGTTAAATCGTGCACCTACATTGCATCGTTTAGGTATTCAAGCATTTGAACCTATTTTAGTTGGAGGAAAAGCTATTAGATTACATCCTTTGGTTTGTCCTGCTTTTAATGCAGATTTTGATGGTGACCAGATGGCTGTGCATGTACCATTATCTGAGGAAGCACAGGCTGAGGCTAGACTTTTGATGTTAGGATCTAATAATATTTTACATCCAAAGTCAGGAGATCCTATTGTTACTCCATCACAAGATATGGTTTTAGGTAATTATTATATTACTATGGAAAAAGCTGGAGAAGTAGGAGAAGGTCGTGTATTTAAGAATACTAACGAGGCTTTATTAGCTTATGAAAGACGTGAGCTTACTTTGCATACTCGTATTGCAGTTCCAGTTGATTCATTTAAATATAAATTATTTACTGAAAATCAAAGAGGTAAATATCTTGTTACTACAGTAGGTAAAATTAAATTTAATGAAATACTTCCTGATTCTTTTGCTTATATTAATGAGCCAACAGATGATAATATTTCTAATATTACACCTAATAAATATTTTTTAGAAAAAGGAACAAATATTCCTGAAGCTATTAAAGATATGTCTTTAGTTAAACCTTTTGCTAAGGGAACTTTAGAAAAAATTATAGCTCAAGTATTTAAACGTTATAAAACTACTGAGACTTCTACTATGCTTGATAGTTTGAAAGATTTAGGATTTAAATATTCTACTATTGCTGGTATTACTGTTAGTATGGCAGATGTAAAAATTAGCAAGAATAAAGATAAAATTGTTACTGAGAGTCAGAAGATGGTTGATAAGATTAATAAGCAATATAAACGAGGTTTAATTACTGATGATGAGCGATATAATAAAGTTATAGAAACATGGAATAGTGCAAAGGATCAAGTTCAAGATGAGTTAGAAGTTATTGCTAATAGTGATGTTGATAATCCAATATTTATGATGATGCATTCAAAAGCTCGTGGTAATATTTCTAACTTTACACAAGTTGCTGGTATGCGAGGTATTATGGCTAAACCTAATGGTGAATCAGTAGAAATTCCTGTTCTTTCTAACTTTATAGAGGGGTTATCTGTTGCAGAATTTTTCTTGTCTACTCATGGTGCCCGTAAGGGTAGTGCTGATACAGCTTTGAAAACAGCTGATTCTGGTTATTTGACTCGTCGTTTAGTAGATGTTAGTCAAGATATGATTGTAAGAGAAGAAGATTGTGGTACTGATCAAGGTGTTGTTGTTCGTGATTTTGTAAATGAAAAAACTGGTTCTATTATAGAAAGTTTACGTGATAGAATTGTTGGGCGTTATGCTAATAAAAAAATTGTACATCCTGAAACTAAAGAGTTGATTGTTGACAAATTACAAATGATAACAGAGCCTTTAGCGGATAAGGTAATTGCAGCTGGTATAACTGAAGTTGAAATCCGTACGATTTTAACTTGTAGTACAATAAATGGAGTTTGCCAGAAATGTTATGGTCGTAATTTGGCTACTGGAAACTTAGTTGAAATAGGGGAAGCAGTTGGTGTAATGGCTGCACAGTCTATTGGTGAGCCAGGAACTCAACTTACTATGCGTACTTTCCATACTGGGGGAGTTGCAGGTGTTGAAGATATTACTCAAGGTCTTCCACGTGTACAAGAATTATTTGAGGCTCGTAATCCAAAAGGAAAAGCTACAATTGCTGAAATTGATGGAGCGGTTTCTAAAATTAAAGAAGATCATGGTAAATATAAAATAAGTATTACTAATAAATTAGAGACCAAGGAACATGTCACTAATTATGGTGCTAAACTTTGTGTTGATAAAGGGGATACTGTATCTTGTGGTGAAAAGCTTACCGAAGGTGCTATAAGTCCTAAAGAGCTTCTTGCTGTTACTGATCCTATAACAACACAAGAATATATTTTAAAAGAAGTACAAAATACTTATCGTTCTCAAGGTGTTGATATTTCAGATAAGCATATAGAGGTTATTGCACGTAGAATGATTAGTAAGATTAGAATAGTGGAGAGTGGGGATACTCATTTCTTACCAGGTTCTCTTGTTAATTTCCGTGAGTTTACTGAAGGAAATAAAGAGACTGTAATAAAGGGTAAAAGACCAGCTCTTGGAAAGCCAATTCTTCTTGGTATTACAAAGGCCGCTCTTGAGACTGACTCTTTCTTGTCAGCAGCATCATTCCAAGAAACTACTCGTATTTTAACAGATGCGGCTATTAAGGGTAAAATTGATCCTTTATCAGGTCTTAAGGAGAATGTAATTATTGGTAAATTGATACCTGCGGGAACTGGAAGTAAGCGTTATCGGGATATTGATTATGAATTACAAACAGAATTTATGGACGAAGAACCTTTAGATAAATTAGAAGATCAATTTATGGAGTAAGAGGTCTCTTGCTCTTTTTTTGTGAGCTTTGTATTTTGTAATATAGTTTTTAAAATCGGAAATTCAGTTATGATTTTTATTGACTTTCATATAATGTAATGATATATTAATAATGTTATTTAAATTACTTTGCTTTTAGCAGAGTTTTATTTAAAAAATAAAATGATACACCTGGATATGTGTAAAGAAAGGAGATTGATTTTATGCCTACAATTAATCAATTGGTTCATAATAAGCGTAAAGATAAGGTAAGAAAAAGTAAGGCACCTGTACTTGGTGTTGGTTTGAATACAGTTAGAAAGAAAACTACATCTACTAATTCTCCTCAAAAGCGTGGTGTATGTACTCGTGTTGGTACTAAAACACCAAAAAAACCAAATTCAGCATTACGTAAGTATGCTCGTGTACGTTTATCTAATGGAAAAGAAGTTGATACTTATATTCCTGGTATAGGTCATAATTTACAAGAGCATAGTGTTGTTTTGATTCGTGGTGGACGTGTTAAGGACCTAATTGGTGTACGTTATCATGTTATTAGAGGTACTTTAGATACTGCTGGTGTTAAAGACCGTAAACAAGGTCGTAGTAAATATGGTGCTAAAAAACCAAAAGATGGTAAATAGAATATTGTTTGAATCTTAAAATAAATGAAGGGAGGATGGAAAAATGCGTAAGAGACGTGCAGTAAAAAGAGATGTTTTACCAGATCCAATATATAAGTCAAAAGTATTAGCTAAACTTATTAATACTATTATGTTAGATGGTAAAAAAGGAACTGCTCAAACTATCGTATATGAAGCTCTTAATTTGGTGAAAGAAAAAACTGATAAAGAGCCTTTAGAAGTTTTTAATCAAGCTATTGAAAATATTAAGCCACAACTTGAAGTGAAAAGTCGTCGTGTTGGTGGTTCCAATTATCAAGTTCCTATTGAAGTTACACCTGCTAGAAGTTTGGCTTTAGCCCTTAGATGGTTAACTAAATATTCGCGCGAACGTGGTGGAAAAGGTATGGCTGAGAATTTGGCAAATGAAATAATTGATGCATCTAATGGTACAGGTGCAACTGTGAAAAAACGTGAAGATACTCATAGAATGGCAGAAGCAAATAAGGCTTTTGCACATTATAGATGGTAGAAAGGAGCTTTTATGGCAAGAGATACGTCTTTAGAAAAGACAAGAAATATTGGTATCATGGCTCATATTGATGCTGGTAAGACTACTTGTACTGAAAGAATTTTATTTCATACAGGTGTTACACATAAAATAGGTGAGACACATGATGGTGAATCTCAAATGGATTGGATGGCTCAGGAGCAAGAACGTGGTATTACTATTACTTCTGCTGCTACAACAGCACATTGGAAGGGATACCGTTTTAATATAATTGATACTCCTGGGCATGTAGATTTTACAATTGAGGTTTCTCGTTCGCTTCGTGTGTTAGATGGCTCAGTTGCATTGATTGATGCTCAGGCAGGTGTAGAGCCTCAGACAGAGACTGTTTGGAGACAAGCATCTGAATTTAAAGTCCCAAGAATTATTTTTGCGAATAAGATGGATAAAATGGGGGCTAATTTTGAATATAGTTTAAATACAATTAAGGATCGTTTAGGTGTTAATGCTAAACCTATTGAATGGCCAATTGGAGCAGAGTCTGAGTTTAGCGGAGTTGTTGATTTAGTTACTATGAAGGCCTATCATTATGATGGTGAACAGTCAGAAGATGCTAAAGAGATAGAAATTCCTGCAGATTTGAAAGATTTGGTATTAGAGAAAAGAGCAGATCTGATTGATGCTGTAGCTGAATTTGATGATGAAATGATGATGACTTATCTTGATGGTGGGGAAGTCACTATTGATATGATTAAAAAGGCTATCCGTATTGGGACTTTAAAAGCTGAATTCTTTCCAGTTATGTGTGGAACAGCTTTAGGTAATAAAGGAATTAAATTACTGCTTGATGCTGTTATTGATTATTTACCAAGTCCTTTGGATATCGAATCTATTAAGGGAACAGACTTGGATGGTAAAGAGTCGCTTCGTCATCCTAGTGATAGTGAACCTTTCTCAGCCTTGGCATTTAAAGTTATGACTGATCCGTTTGTTGGACGTTTAACTTTCTTTAGAGTTTATTCTGGTCATTTGAGTAGTGGTAGTTATGTATTGAATTCTACAAAAGATTCAAAAGAAAGAATTGGTCGTATTCTTCAAATGCATGCTAATACTCGTAAAGAAATTACAGATGTTTATACAGGAGATATAGCGGCTGCTGTTGGATTAAAGAATACTACTACGGGGGACTCTTTATGTGATGAGAAGAAACCTATTATTTTAGAGAGTTTAATTGTTCCAGAACCAGTTATTCAACTTGCTGTTGAACCTAAATCAAAAGCAGATCAGGATAAAATGGCTTTGGCGTTGCAGAAACTAGCAGAAGAAGATCCTACATTTAAGGTTCATACAGATCATGAAACTGGTCAAACTGTAATTGCTGGTATGGGTGAATTACACTTAGATGTTTTAGTTGATCGTATGAAACGTGAATTTAGTGTAGAAGCTAATGTTGGTGCTCCACAAGTTGCATATCGTGAAACTATCAAGCAGGCTGCTGAATGTGAAGGTAAATATATTAAACAATCTGGTGGACGTGGTCAATATGGTCATGTATGGATTAAATTTGAACCAAATCCTGATCAAGGTTATGAATTTGTTGATCAGATAGTTGGTGGTGTTGTTCCTAGGGAATATATACCAGTTGTTGATAAAGGCTTACAGGATGCTTTACAAACTGGAGTTTTAGCAGGTTATCCAATGATAGATGTTAAGGCTACATTATATGATGGTAGTTATCATGATGTTGATTCTAATGAAATGGCATTTAAGGTAGCAGCTAGTCTTGCTTTGAAAGAAGCTAAAAATAAATGTAGTCCAGTATTATTGGAACCTATTATGAAAGTTGATGTTACTACTCCAGAAGAGTATTTTGGTAATGTTATGGGCGATTTGACTTCTCGTCGTGGAAAGCCACTTGGTCAAGAAGCAATAGGTAATGCTATTAAATTAAGTGCTATGGTTCCACTTTCTGAGATGTTTGGTTATGCTACCAATTTACGTTCTAACACTCAAGGTAGAGCTACATTTGTAATGTTTCCAGATCATTATGAAGAAGTTCCAAAAAATATATCTGAGGAAATTATTAAAAAGAGTGGAAATTAATTAAAAGTGTATCAAAATAGTTGAAAAAACTTCAATTATTAGATAAAATAAATGTTGTATAGAAATAAGGAGGAATTAAAATATGGCAAAAGAAAAATTTGATCGTTCAAAACCACATGTTAATATTGGTACTATTGGACACGTAGATCATGGAAAAACAACTTTAACTGCTGCTATTACTAGTGTTTTATCTGGAAAAAATGGTAATCAAGCTGTTGAATTTTCTAATATTGATAAGGCACCTGAGGAGAGAGAGCGTGGTATTACTATCAATACTGCTCATGTTGAGTATAGTACTGATAAGAGACATTATGCACATGTTGATTGTCCAGGACATGCTGATTATGTTAAAAATATGATTACTGGTGCAGCTCAAATGGATGGTGCAATCTTAGTTATTGCTGCAACAGATGGACCTATGGCACAAACTCGTGAACATATCTTACTTGCACGTCAAGTTGGAGTACCTAAAATGGTTGTGTTCATGAACAAATGTGATATGGTTGACGATCCTGAATTGTTAGATTTAGTAGAAATGGAAATTAGGGATTTATTGAATGAGTATGAATTTGAAGGTGATGATACTCCAATTATTCGTGGTTCTGCACTTAAAGCACTTGAAGGAGATGCTGAATGGGTTGGTAAGATTGACGAGTTAATGGAAGCAGTTGATACTTGGATTCCTACTCCTGAAAGAGATAATGATAAGCCTTTCTTAATGAGTATTGAAGATGTTTTCACTATCACTGGTCGTGGTACTGTTGTTACAGGACGTGTTGAACGTGGACAATTAAAACTTAATGATGAGATTGAGA
Organism: uncultured Mycoplasmatota bacterium; assembly: GCA_948466315.1. Taxonomy (GTDB): domain Bacteria; phylum Bacillota_I; class Bacilli_A; order RF39; family UBA660; genus CAOJZZ01. The sequence continues at coordinate 18,003 of CAOJZZ010000007.1, forward strand.
TTGTTGGTATTAAAGATACTAAGAAGACTGTTGTTACAGGAATTGAAATGTTCCGTAAACAATTAGATTATGCTGCTGCAGGAGATAATGCAGGTGTATTATTACGTGGTATTTCTCGTGAAGAAGTAGAGCGTGGTCAAGTTCTTGCTAAGCCAGGAAGTGTTACACCTCATCATAAATTTAAGGCTACAATTTATGTTCTAAGTAAAGAAGAAGGAGGACGTCATACACCATTCTTCAATAATTATCGTCCACAATTCTATTTTAGAACAACAGATGTTACTGGAGTAATTACATTACCTGAAGGTACTGAAATGGTAATGCCAGGAGATAATATCGATATTGAGGTTGAATTAATTCATTCAATTGCTCTTGAACAAGGTACTAAGTTCTCTATCCGTGAGGGTGGACATACTGTTGGTGCTGGTAAAGTTACAGAGATTGTTGAATAATTAGTTGAAAATGAAGCATAAATAGTGCTTCTTTTTTATTAGTAATTTAAAATATAAAAGAAGCAACATATTTTGCTTCTTTGTATAAACTATTTATTTTTATTGAAACTTTTATATAGATTATATGTAAAGTTGTTTAGTATTATATCGAATTCTCCTATATATTCTGTAATCGTAGAATTAAAGCCTAATTTCATTTCATTTAGACCACTATATTTATTCTTTTTTTCAAACTCTCCTACTATAGCATTTAAATTAAGATATTTTAGTCCCTTTTTGTTATAGTCATCAATCATTCGCCATTTTAATAAATAACTTGCGTTTAATGGTGTATATTTTTCATCTATTCCATCAATTAATATATAAGCAGCGTTGTCATAAATAATTGTTATGGCTCCACCAATTGTTAGTCCTTCAGGATATTCTTTCAATAAGTTAGTTGCTAGTATTAAAGTGTTTTTATAGGTTGTTAGTAATTTATCAGACTCCATTTTTTTATTTAGCCAGTTATTTCTTTCTTTAATGTCTAAATTTGGATTTTGAATTGTTGTAGCTAGTTGATTGTTATGTTCTATTTCTTTTTCATAGGTTCTTCTACTATTTATAATAAAAGTTTGTGTATTTAATTTGGCGTAATAAATTTCTATATTGTCTTTGTAACTAGTGCACATACTTTGGTAAAATGATTGTGGGTTTGTTGTCTTTTTTTTGATAAATTCATATAAAATTTCTGTATTTTTATCATTATCTATATAGATTTCTATACCACAATTTGTTGCTTTTCTTATTTTATTTCTTGTTCTTTTGTCAAATTTACTAAATATTTCTCTAATATCACGATTTAGTAGAACTAAAGCCTCCCATCGTGGATTTTCTGTTTCGAAAAATAAATTTTTTCCTTTATAGTTAAAGTTTGCTTCTTTTAAATTTTCTATTATGGTGTTTCCTTGATTATTAAAATTTATTATATTTCCTTTGTTATCTCTTATTGTTAAAGGAATATAAGGGTCTATTCTAAGTATCATGAATCCTTGTTTCCCTAAGACTTGTTTTAATTTAGCTGCTAATTCTTTTACGTTATCAGCATTTTCATAGTTAAAAAGAATTCCTCTAGGGGCATAAGCTATTTTATTGCTCATAAATACTTCTTTATACATGATAAGAGTTGCTCCTATTAATTTATTATTTTCATTTATAATTCCTAAATATTGTATATTATAGCCAAATTTTACCATTACATTAGCATATTCAGGTGTTTGATAGTAATTTCTATAGCGGTGATTTGTGGCAACTTTATTAAATTGAGTAGGGCTTAAAGTTACTATTTTCATTGCTTTTCCCCTTTCTATATTATATTGGTTATTATATCATACAGTTTATATTTCTTTCAATATACATTTAAGTTGTTAATTTTTTTTTTTAAGAGTATACTTGTAATGATGAGGTGATATTTTGTTTAATGGTAAAAAGATTCTTATATTAGGATTTGCTAGAAGTGGTTATGAAGCAGCTAAGATATTAGTAGATCATGGTAACCAAGTAATTCTTAATGATAGTAAAAAAGAGGAACGGTTAGATGATGATAAGATTCAATATTTAACTGATTTAGGTGTTACATTTGTTTTAGGTGAACATCCTGATGATCTTTTTGATGATAGTTTTGATTTTTTAATTAAAAATCCAGGTGTTCCTGTTAATCATAAATATGTATTAAAAGCAAATGAATTGGGAATTGAAGTAATAAATGAGGTTGAATTAGCTTATCGATTATTACCAGATGATGTTTCTATTATAGCAATTACTGGAACTAATGGTAAAACAACGACAACAACACTTACATATGAGATTATGAAAAAGGCGTATGGAGAAAAAGTTTTTTTAGCTGGTAATATAGGATATCCTTTATGTAGTATTTTGAATGATATAAAGTCAGGGGATATATTAGTTATGGAAATTTCTTGTCAACAGTTGGCAAATTTATCTCAGTTTCATCCTAATATTGCGGTAATTACAAATTTAAGTCCAGCTCATATTGATTTTTTTAATGATTATGATAGTTATAAACAGGTTAAATTTAAGCTTTTAAAAAATCAGTCTTCTGAAGATACTGTAATTATTAATATTGAAAATGATGATGTTGTCGAGGGAACTAAGTTTGTAAAATCTAAGATTAAGTGTTTTTCTAGTAGTAAGGAGATTAACGGATGTTATTTGAAAGATGATATTATTTATTATTATGATGAAAAGGTTATATCTAGAGATGATATTTTTATTGCAGGATTACATAATATAGAAAATTGTATGGCTACTATTATGGTTGTAAAGGAATTCGATGTTTCTAATGTTATTATTTCTGATGTTATAAAACATTTTAAGGGGGTAGAGCACCGTTTAGAATATGTAGATACTGTTCATGGAAGAATGTTTTATAATGATACTGAAGCTACTAATATAAAGTGTACTCAGATAGCTTTGTCTTCATTTAATAAACCTATTATTTTAATTCTTGGGGGACTTGAGCGTGGACAAGATTTTAAAGAATTGACTTCTTTTATGAATAATGTGAAGTGTATTGTAGCAATAGGAGAGTGTAGAGATAGAGTATTAGAATATGGCAATTCTTTGCATATTCCTACATATAGTTATGAATTTTTGACGGATGGTTTTGATAAATGTTATGAAGAATCTTCTTTTGGTGATATAATATTGTTGAGTCCTGCTTCTGCTTCATGGGATCAATATAAGGAATGTGAAGTTAGAGGAGCAGAATTTAAAAAGAAAGTGGAGGAATTAAAACATGAAAATTAAAGATGTAAAAGGTAGAGAAATTTTGGATTCAAGAGGTAATCCTACTGTTGAAGTTGATGTAATATTGGAAAATGGTATTTTAGGGCGTGCAGCTGTACCAAGTGGGGCTTCTACTGGTGAAAGGGAGGCATTAGAATTACGTGATGGTGATAAGTCAAGATATATGGGAAAAGGTGTTTTGAATGCAGTTGCTAATGTAAATGGTCCATTAAGAGATTTAGTTATTGGAATGGATGCTGCTAATCAAAAATCGCTTGATTATGCAATGATTGAATTAGATGGAACTGAAACGAAGTCTAAATTTGGTGCGAATGCAATTTTAGGTATTAGTATGGCTGCATTAAAAGCTAGTGCAATTAATGAGAATAAACCATTATATCAATATATTGGTAATGGAACTACACTTCCAAAGCCTATGATGAATATTATTAATGGTGGTGCTCATGCAGATAATAAACTTGATTTTCAAGAATTTATGATTATTCCTCAAAGAGATACTATCAAAGAAAGATTGAGAGTAGGAGCAGAAGTTTTTCATAATTTGAAGAAAGTTCTTAATGAAAAAGGTCTTTCTACAGCTGTAGGTGATGAGGGTGGATTTGCTCCAGATTTACAAAGCAATGAGGAAGGTTTTGAACTTATTGTAGATGCTATTAAACGTGCTGGTTATGAACCTGGTAAGGATGTTTGTTTGGCTATTGATGTTGCTGCTTCAGAATTTTATGATAAAGAATTGAAAAAATATAAATTTCATTGGTCAACTGGTGAAGAATTTACTACTGATGAACTTATTGATTTTTATGAAAAACTAATTTCTAAATATCCAATTATTTCTATTGAGGATCCAGTGGATGAAAATGATTGGGACGGATTTACAAAAGTTACAGAAAGACTTGGTTCTAGGGTTCAATTAGTTGGTGATGACTTATTTGTAACAAATAAGAAGTATTTACAAAAGGGTATTGATAGTAATGCTGGAAATGCTATTCTTTTGAAAGTTAATCAAATTGGTACTATTACTGAGACATTAGAGACAATCGAACTTGCAAGAGAGAATGGTTATGCTACAGTTTTATCACATAGGTCAGGTGAAACAGAGGATACTATAATTTCTGATTTAGCAGTGGGACTTGATTTGGGTCAACTTAAAACTGGTTCTATGTCAAGAACTGATAGAGTTTGTAAGTATAATCAGTTAATAAGAATCGAAGAAGAATTGGGTTAATTTATTAAAATTATCTATTATTTTATAGATAATTTTTTGTTTTTTATTAGAAAGGTGATATAAAATGGTAGTTATATTTAAAAATATGTTTTGTGATAATTGTTAAATTGCCGATTTTTTCATGATGATATAATTTTTTAGGTGGTCTTGTAGTTTGTTAGTATTTGTAGTAAAAATAATTAAACAGATAAAAATAGATAAAATTTAGCAAAATGAAACTACATCTATTTTTTTCTTCTCAAAATTGAAAAATTAATATACTCCAAAATGACGTAAATTACGTTTGAAAAAATTTTACAAAAAATTGGTGCTTTCAAAGAACAAATAGTGTATAATTTAATCATCAAATTTTAACTGAAAATTTGTTTCTAAATTGTTAAAATCTGAGGATGTTGAAGTAAGTGTATTTAGAAGAAGATGGCTTACTTCTTTTATTTTAAATTTTAATGATAATTACCATGTTCTAATAATTGTATAATAGTATGGGCAAATTGAATAAAAAAATAATGTTTTTTTATGGCAGTATCATTTCTACTATTTAAGTGAGATATATTAAATGTTTTATATTTTTGAGTATATAAACCTTCGTTTTTTATTTTCCATCTTTTTCTCCCTGTAGAAACAGTCTGTATAATATTTGAATCCTTAATATATAAATTAGTAATATATCTAAAAGTAATAGTTTTATTTTTCCTAATTCATCTATTTTAATATTCATAAATACATCTTGAATTGTTTCTCAATATGGTAATTCTTCTAGATTTTGATTACACATTTTGGAAATGTTTTTTATATAAGAATCTATATTGAAATTATCAGAATAAATATCAGTCATAGTGGTTAAACCACAAAGAAGTGAGAATATACGTATAGTTTTCATTTTATAAGTAACATAACTCTGATTTCTAACATAAGTTAAATTTTTAAACATATCTAATAATTTAGGAAGATATTTATTAATAATAGAGTATAATTCTTTTACTAAATTTTATCTTTTCTTAATATTCTTCTTTTTTTCTATTCATTACTACATTCCACTTTTTATTATGTAGTAATTATATCAAATTATTTTGCGAAAAAAATTTACTCTTTTTCTCTCTTTTCTTTGAGTATTTGCATAAATTTAGTTTTTATGTTATTATATTGGTATTGTTATCGGAGGTGTTTTATGGAAACTATTCTTTTGATTGTATCAATTTTATTAATAATTATTGTTTTATTACAAAGTAGTAAGGCAGAAAGTGCTGCTCAGATTATTTCTGGTGGTAGTTCAGACTTATTTACAAAACGTAAAGAGCGTGGTTCAGAATTATTTATTAGTCGTGTTACATTAGTATTAGGGCTTGCGTTTTTTGCTATTTGTTTAATTTCAATGTTTATTAGTTAAGAACTACGGTTCTTTTTCTTTTGGAAAAAGGGGCTAGTTATATTTTTGAAAATAAAGTATAATTATTCTAGAAGGTGTTTAGATGAGAGATAATATTATTGATGTATTAAAAAATAGTGATAAGGCATTATCTATTTATGAGTTGCAAGATTTGTTGAAGATAGATACTGTTGATGGGACAAAGAATCTTCTTAAAGAGTTAAAAACTATGGAAGAGGATGTTCTTATTTATCATTCTAATAAAGATAAATATATGTTACTTGAGAATAGTCATTTGAGAAAAGGTGTTATTAGAGCAAATAAAAAGGGGTTTGGTTTTGTTGAAATAGATAATATGGAAGAGGATGTTTATATTTCACAAGATAATATGAATGGTGCTATTCATGATGATATTGTTCTTGTAGAAATTACTAGTAAAATGTCGCTTGATCGTTTAGAAGGTAGGATATTAAAGATTATCAAAAGACAGATTGATCATTATATAGGAGAAATTAAATTTGATAATAAAGGAATGGGTCATATTTCTCTAGATAATTCTAAGGTTAAATTGAATATTCAGGTTCCAAAGGATAAAGCAATGAACGCTGTTGATGGTCATAAAGTTGTAGTTGAATTAGGTAGACGTTTGAATAATAATACGAAATATGAGGGTAGAGTAGTTGAAATTATTGGACATAAAAATGATCCTGGTGTAGATATTTTATCTATTATTTACAAATATAATATTAATGTTGATTTTCCAGATGATGTTAAAGAAGAAGTTAAAAATATTCCAATGGAAGTTAGTACTGAAGAGTGTAAGGGTAGAAGAGATTTGCGTGATTTGGAAATTTTTACAATTGATGGTGATGATACAAAGGATATTGATGATGCTATTTCTATTGAAAGAATGAATAATGGTCATTATAAGTTAGGTGTTCATATAGCAGATGTTAGTTATTATGTTAGAGAAGGTTTTCCTTTGGATAATGAGGCAATGGATAGGGGGACTAGTGTTTATTTAGTGGATAGAGTTATTCCAATGTTACCCCATGAATTATCTAATGGTATTTGTTCATTAAATCCTAATGTTGATAGATTAGCTATATCATGTGTTATGGAATTTGATGGTAATGGTCAGCAAATCGATTATGAGATTTTTCCTAGTGTAATTCGTTCTCGAATACAGATGACTTATAAAAAGGTTAATCAAATTTTAGAGAATAATACAATTCCTGCAGAATATGAAGAATTTGAGAAAAGTTTGCGATTGATGGATGAACTTGCTGGTATTTTAAGAAAAGCAAAAAATAAACGTGGGTATATTGATTTTGATGTAGATGAGGCTAAAATTTTAGTTGATGATAATTGTGTTCCAACAGATGTAGTTGTTAGAGATCGTGGAGAAGGAGAAATGTTAATAGAAGATTTTATGATAGCAGCAAATGAGTGTGTTGCTACTCATATTTATTTTATGAATTTGCCATTTATTTATCGTGTTCATGAAGTTCCTAAAGAGGAAAAGATTCGTAGTTTTTTGGGATTTGTTGGTAGTCTAGGTTATCAGATTCCTGGTGATATTAAGGATACGAGGCCCAAAACTGTACAAAGATTATTGGATTTTTTACGAGATAAAAAAGAATTTAAAATTTTGTCTAGTTTGCTTTTACGTAGTATGCAAAAGGCTGTATATAAACCAGAGAATTTAGGTCATTATGGTTTGGCAAGTTCTTGTTATACACATTTTACTTCGCCTATTAGGAGATATCCAGATACTACAGTTCATCGTTTACTTCATACATATTTGTTTGATGGTAGTGCTGATTTATCTACAATACGTAAATGGGAAGAAAAACTTATTTATGTTGCTGATCATTCTTCAGCTAAAGAACGTGCTTCTATTGAATGTGAAAGGGAAGTTGAAGATATGAAGATGGCTGAATATATGGAAGGTCATATTGGTGAGGAGTATGAGGGTATGATTTCTTCTGTTACTAGTTTTGGTATGTTTGTAGAACTTGATAATTTGATTGAGGGGCTTGTACCTCTTCGGGATATGAATGATTTTTTTCATTATGATGAGGAACATATGACGTTGACTGGAGAGAGAACGCATGTAAAGTATTCTATTGGTGAGCGAATTGTTGTTAAAGTGATTAGAGCTTCTAAGGAGGAAAAGACAATAGACTTTGAGATTGTAAGGAAGGTATAGTATGGCGAAAAGAAGGGTTAGAAAAGTAAAAAGAAAAGTTTATAAAAATAGATTAATTATAGTATTTATATTCTTTTTGATTATTGGAATTGGTTTTTATAATATATTATCTAATTCTTCTACTGGTAGTAAATCACTTCATACAAAAGAGGTTAAGAAAGAAGTTGGAAAAAAAGAGCCTAGGGAGTACCAAGCAAGATTATTTATGGTAGGCGATGCTTTAATTCACAGTGCTTTATATCAAGATGCGAAGCAAAGAGATGGTAGTTATGATTTTAAGCCTATGTTAGAGTTTATTAAACCTATATCATCTAAATATGATTTAGTTTATTATAATCAGGAAACTATTTTAGGTGGAGAGTCTTTGGGTTATTCGAATTATCCTAGATTTAATTCTCCTCAAGAAGTAGGTGATGCTTTTATTGATTCTGGTTTTAATATGGTTTCTCTTGCTACTAATCATACTATGGATAAAGGAGAACAGGGTGTTATTAATTCTGTTAATTATTGGAAGAGTCAAGATGTAGTTGTATCTGGGCAATGGACTTCTCCAGAGGAGAGGGATGAGGTTAAAATTTATGAAAAAAATGGTATTTCATATGCTTTCTTTTCTTATACTACTTGGACTAATGGTTTAGAAACGCCAGTTGGAAAAGAATACTTAAATAATGTTTATTCAGAAGAGAAAGCACTTAATGATATTAGTAAGGTTCGTGATAAAGTTGATGTAGTTTTAGTAGCGATGCATTGGGGAAACGAGTATTCTTTAGGAGTGTCAAAAGATCAGGAAAAGATTGCCAATTATTTGTCTTCTTTAGGGGTTGATATTATAATTGGAGCACATCCACATGTTGTTGAACCTGTTGAATATATTAACGATGGGAAAACTTTTGTAATATATTCTTTAGGAAATTTTATTTCCGATCAAGAGGGAACTGAGAGACTTACTGGATTGATGATGGAATTAACTATTAATAAGAAGGTTTCTGTTGATAAAAAAGTTTCTGTTACTATTTGTAATCCAAAGGCAGATCTTATTTATACTAAGTCTTATTATCGAGGAAAAAGAAATTTTAAGGTATATCCTTATTCTCAGCTTAATAATGATTTACTTGCTAATTATATAAACTATTATGAAAGGTATAAGGGAATTGTTAGTTCTAGATATCCTGAACTTGTATGGGGAATTACTGGAGAGTGATGTATGGAAATTTTAAATAGAAAAGTTCGACATGATTATTTTATTGATGAAGTATATGAGGCTGGTATTGTACTTACAGGTACTGAGGTTAAATCTATTCGTGTTGGTAATTGTAATATTAGAGATTGTTATTGTATTATAAGAAATAAAGAAGTTTATTTGCTCAATATGTATATTAGTCCTTATAAAGAAGGAAATATATTTAATCATGAAGAAACTCGAGATAGAAAGTTATTGTTACATAAAAAGGAGATAGCTAAGTTAGAGAAGTTTATTGAAATGAAGGGTTATACTTTGATACCTATAAAATTATATTTCAAGGATAATCGTTTGAAAGTTTCTTTTGGTGTTTGTCGTGGTAAAAAGAGTTATGATAAGAGACAGACTATAAAAGAAAGAGATATTCAAAGAGAAGTTTCTAAAAAGTTGAAAGACTACTAAAAATTATATTTTAATATGGGGTTTTTGGGTATGTCAAGAAAGGTGTGTAAGTAGTTAGTATTATTATATAAATAATGTCAAAGAGCTTAGTTACAATATTTACGGAATCTGTCTTGAAATTATGGATGGGCATCTAATTGATTTCTAACTAGAGACCAATTTTGAATGGTAGAATCTTCCCATTTTTTATAGAGTTCAGTAACACGTAAATATAATAATTTGAAAAGAGCATTTTCATTAGGAAAGGCTCTTTTTTTTCATTATGTGATACAGAAAATTCTCCCTACGTTACCTTAATATTATAATCATTATATTCTTTATTGTTTATTATTATCAAAGTTAATCCTCCTCTACTAATAATCTTATTTAATAAAATCTTCTAATTTTTTTCTTTCACTCTTGCTAGTTAAAAAGTATAACCATTTTGTATCTAATAAATCCTTAACATATTTTTTATCATTTAATGCTAATATACTATCTACAATATATTGTTGATCTAATTCTTTCCAAAAATCATTACAGGCATCTAGAAAATCAGCTAATATAGAGGCATCTCTACATTTTATAAAATAATCGATCAAAAATTTTTGATTATATTCAGTATAGATACATGTTAAAAATATTATACAATATAAATTTTTGGCACTTATTAATTTATTGACAAATTTTAAATGTTCAGTTTCAGTTAAATTAGTAATTAAAGTATAATATGGTCCATTTTTATATTGTTCTAATATCAATTGTTCTTTTTCGGTATATTCATTTAACATTTTTATTTTCACCTTTCTTTTTATTTTTACCTCGTATAATCAATCTTATAGAAATTATTAATTTATTTGATTGATTCTTTCTATTTATATTTTTTGAGTTATAATAACTCTTACCTGTGGATTTGTTTTTATTTTCCTACAGCTTTGACTGTTTAGAAAGGCTCTTACCACAGACTTTTTATTTTAATTTAATCATCTAGATCTATTCCTTTCTTTCCTTAAATGCAAAGAATCAACTTCTTTTTGAAGTTGATACTGTATGTTTAAATCTAACAAAAGTTAGAATAGATTGCTCAATGGTGCCCTAAGGAAGGACGTTCAACAACTTTTATTAATCGTTCATACCTCCAGACATAGTTCTAAATTTTTCATTATTTTCCCATATATGATTAAGTTTATCAAAATTCTTATCTGGCTCTAACATTAATCTTGCTAATTCATCCAATTCTAGAAATTCATCTTCCGATAATTCAAAATTTTTATCTATGATATATTTGGGTAAATGTAAAAATATTATTTCATTATTCATTAGAGAATGAAAATCATAAAATAGCCCATGAATTGAAGCTCTAATGCCTAAAGTTAATGAAGATGATGCATAATATATTTCTTCATCTTTAAATTTACTCGTTCTCAACCCTAAATATGCTTCTGCTCCAAAAATAAATTTATCATAAGGAATATCTAATAAACTAAAATCTATATGGTACTCGTTTAATACATCTTCATAGAAAAACATATCTGCATCTACTAATGTCCATTTTTCATTTTTCATATCGTAGTATTCTGTAATCCAATGATCACCTGCCGCTTTTCCAGAAGTATTAACATATTTAGCAAAACCACTTCTTACTCTTGCTGAAATTCCTTTTGCCTTTAATATACTTGCCAATAAAATTGCTTGTTCTCTACAACAAACATGAATTTTATCTTCTATTTTTCTATTTAGTGAATAATTTTTATTTCTTCTTAATAATTCTGCTAACATAGCCTGTGCAGTAGGAAACAAATCATTCTCATAACATAATGCAGTTGCAGGTATCTTTGTCATATCTCCATAACATGAGTTGCTATCTTTTCTCATAGCTTCATTAGATAAATCAAAAGGATGTATAATTTGATTTCTTTGTAATAAACACAATTGTTCAATATCATTCGGTAACCCTTTAGCAAATTCCTTATATAGTCCTAAATCTGTATAAAGACTTGTTTTTTTATAAAATTCTAATATTTTTTTGTCTGCCATTTGAACTTACCTCTTCTCTTACATACAAATAGAACACGTTCATTGATGATGTCAATGTACAAGTGTGTTTACTAAATTGTCATAAATCAATTTAATTTCTACAAACATTATATCAAAATTTTTAACATATTAAAACTCGAAACATAGAAGTTCGAGTTTCCTATCATTCTGGTGCGATAGTGATAGTTATCTACAACTTTTCGCAAAATTAAGTAATCAAGTACACATAGTACTGACTTCATATCTAAATTATAAACTATTTTTATAAATAGTGCTACTTATTATAATTAATTTCCCAAATTTTTCGTATTAATTTTAAAGATAAAGTTGATAAAGTAAAACCTATCACAGGAACCAGAGAACTTAGTAATATATTATCATATTGTCTAATTAAATAAGAATAAACGATAACTACTATATATGTTAATATCATAATAAAAATTTTTCTAGTCCAACTAGTTTCCCAAGTTTTGTCTAATTCTACTTTTTTATTTCTTTCCTCAATCTTTTTAATTCTTTCTTCCAAATCCATTATTATCCTCACTCTTTCTTTCTTCTTCATTTTTATTATACATTTCTAATTCTTGAATTAATCCTTTTTCTAGTTGTAATATTGTTTTTGTAGTTGGTTTAAACGTTTTTAATTGTTCTAATAAACTCGATGTATCCTCGACAATATAGGAATCTCCAAAAATGCATCTTGCAATTGATACAATTTCTTCTTCACTTCTTTTATTATCATTTAATTCACATTCTAATGCTTTTAAGATTTCTACTATATTTTTTCTATTACCATTTTTGTTGTATTCAATTTGCAAAATAGGATATTTATCCAATAAATCTAAATTTTCAGATAAAATTGAATCAAAGAGTTCTCCTTTTTCATAATTGTAGCCACCTATATTTAAAAAATTTGATAAGGATATTCTAAATGTTTCTTTTTCTTCTAATTTTGTTTGTTTTTCTTTATCCTCTTCACTTAATAATCCAAGTTGCTGTAAAAAATTATAATATTCATTTTCACCTCTAATATCAGCATCTATTTCAAATAAGTATCTGTTATGATTCCTATTATACACTGAAGGATTAAGTTTTTGATGTAAAATATTATCTTTTAACATAGCATAATAATATTTTATATAATTTTTATTTGATGATTGATTATTGAATTGTATTACATGGGTTGCTTCATGAAACATAACAATACTTAAATCAAAAACTTTTAAAGACAAAAATGTAGGAGCAGCAAGACCTTTTGTGCCAAAATCTATTAATTCATCATAAAAAACATTAGTATTTTCAATACCATTTCTAATTAGATAATGACGAATGTAATCTATATTACATAGTCGTAACATTTCAGTTTTAGAATTATAAAACTTATTAATATAAACACAAATGTTTTCTGGAACAATTCCATTTTGAATTCTATATTTTTTAATATCTTCAAAAAAAACATCAACATTTTTATCCATAGTCAACATATTTAAAATAAAATATTTATATTTATCCAAATCAATTGAATCTTTAATTTTATTTTTTAATGCCAATTCAATATTTGCCGAAGAAATAGCTGGAGCAATTTCAATTAATAAATTTATTAACTCATTATCTAATATTTTTTCATCTTGTAACTTTTGAATATAATTACAAATTATTTTTTCATATTCTTTAAAATTCTTGCTTTGTAACAAGCTATCATACATTCTTTTATCAGGACTTGAATATGCAATTAGTTTAGTATAAGACATTAAAATTTCTCCTAATGTATTAATTTGAACAATAGATGTATCTTTAATAATAAAACTTATTTTTTCAAAAGCATTTGAAATCAATTCATCTTTAAATGGAGGGTTATCTAAATTTATATATGCTAATATAATTGACAATAAATTCAAACACTTTTCTACTTCTTTTTCTTCTAAAAACTTTTTAATTCCATTTTTTAATTGTTCTAGTATAATTTCTTTTTCTTTACTATTATTCAAATAATTAATAAAGGCAATCATATCTTGCTGAAATAACAGAATAATTTTTGCTTGATCATATACATTAAAGTTTGAATATGATTGAGTAAAAAAGGCATCTTTTTCATCAGCATTAAATCTTTTTGTTGCCATTGTTAAAATATCATTTTGAATACTCTTTGTATATTCCATTAAAAGACACCTCTCACGTTTTTCAGTCAATAATATTGTATCAAAAAAATCCTTTTTCTAATATATACATTTATAAATTTTTATCTTTCTAAATCATCATTTTTATCATTTTGAATAATATCTAGCTCATTATCATCAATAATATCTTCATCATATAAATCATTTATAAAGTCATCATATTTATTTGAAGAGAAGAATTTATCTTGTGAGAACTTAATAAATTTTTGCCATAATTCTTTGAAATAATTTAATGTTTCTTCTAATTTAGATACTTTATCTTCTAATTAATAGATAGTGTCATTGGCAACATTTAAGCCATATTCTAATTCTTCAATTCTATCATCACGAGTTTTGATTTTCTTTTTCAAGTTTCTTACTTCATTAGAGTGTTCTCTTAAATCATCTTCATATTTTTGTAAAACTATATTTATATCATTTGAATCTCTTAAATTAGAAGTAGTGTCATTAGTTTGTTCTATATATTTTTTAATTTTTTCTACATTTTCATTAGAAATAGTAAAATTATTTTTATTTGTGATAGTAGGCTTTAAGTTATCAATAATATTATTCATTTCATTAGATTTATTTTGTAATTCATCTGCCTTATTGTTTAATTCTTTAAGTTGTTTTTTGTATTTTTCTTGTTCTCGTTTAAACTTTTTAT
>CAOJZZ010000008.1 GCA_948466315.1 uncultured Mycoplasmatota bacterium
ATTTATTTTTTTCTATATTTAATTAAATTTTCTCGTAAAAAACCTAAACTCAAAAGACTTAATCATTTACAATTAATAGTCATAATAGTATAATAATACTAGGTATATAAAGTTATCAACAACTTAACCACTGCATATAATATAACCTAAATAAAAAATAATTGCTTAAAATAACCTCCTTATTTAAAGATTACTTGCTTTAAAAATCACAAATAGAAAAGAGAATATTCTAAGTATTATTATAAAAGTAAGGAGAAAATTTATGAATAACATAACAAAAATATTTTGGGGATTTGCTTTTGTTGCTATAGGAGTTATTATTGGTACCAATAGTTTTGGTCTAACTAATATTAATATTTTTTTTGATGGATGGTGGACTTTATTTATTATCATTCCATGTCTAATAGGTCTTTTCAACGCTCAAGAAGATAAAGTTCATAATATAATTGGTTTAGCAATTGGTATCTTTTTATTATTAGCCGCTCAAGATGTTATTAGCTTTTACATGGTAGCTAAATTAATCATTCCTATGATTTTAATTGGTATAGGTCTATCTTTAATATTTAATAATACCATTAAAAGTAATGTTACTAAAAAGGTAAAAGAAGGTAGAAAAAAAGATCAAGAAGTAATTGTCGCTACCTTTTCTGAACAAAAAGTAATTGAAGAAGAAAAGTTTTCAAATGGTCATTTAGAAGCAATTTTTGGTAGTGTTTACCTTGATTTAAGAAAAGCTAAATTAGAAAAAGAATCAACTATTTCTGCTAGTGCAATTTTTGGTGGTATAGAAATAATTCTTCCAGAAAATGTTAAAGTAGTAGTAAAAAGAACTGCTATATTTGGTGGGGTTCAAAATAAAGTACTATCATCTAGTGATGCTTCTAAAACAATTTATATTGAATCATTCGCTTTATTTGGAGGGATAGACTTAAAATGACAGACTTACAAAAAATTATCAAAGCATTTGCTATTTTTTTAGCAATAATCATTATTGGAAGTATAATTAATGCTATTTTATTTTCTGTAAACTTATTAGTTAATATTACACCATCTGAATCTGGTGAACATTTTCAAACTACAACTACTAGTTATACTAATATAAACAAAATAAAAATAGATACTATAAATACTGATATCAAAATAAAAGAAGGTACTAAGCTAAAGGTAGAAATACAAAATCAAAAGAAAAACATCAGAACCTATCAAGAACATAATACTCTAAAAATAAAAGAAAAAAAATCATGGTTATTCCAAAGAAGAAATACCGCTAATATAACAGTTTATATTCCCAAAAATATAGCTTTAGATGAATTAAATATTGATTCTGGTACTGGTAAAATAATAATAAGTAATATAGCTTCCTATGAACTTGACGTTGACCAAGGAGCAGGAATTTTACAAATAGATAATTCTAAATTTGAAAAAACTAACATTGATGGTGGAGCAGGAAAATTATCACTAAATTCATCTACCATAAATGATTTAGACTTGGATGCTGGAGTAGGTGAAATTGATATTAATTCTCATATTACTGGCCATAGTAAAATAGATTGTGGAGTAGGCAATATTAATATAGCTATACCTGATACAGAAAAAAATTATTCTATTCTAGCTGAAAAGGGCCTAGGTAATATTACAATTGATGATAAAAATTGTCCAAATGATACCATCCATGGTCAAGGAGAAAATAAAATAGAAATAGAAGGTGGCGTAGGTAATATTAATATTACCTTCAAAAAACACCATTACTAATAATACCAAGTAAAAGAAAGTAGGTATAAAGTGGAAAATACTATTGAGGTAAAAAACCTAACTAAAAAATATAAAAACTTAACAGCTATCAATGATTTATCCTTTTCTGTTAAAAAAGGTGAAATATTAGGCTTGTTAGGACCAAATGGTAGTGGTAAATCAACAACTATAAATTGTCTTTTATCATTGCTATCCTATGATCAAGGAAGTATCAAAATATTTAATGAAGAAATGACACCAGATTCTTATGAAATAAAAAGAAAAATTGGTGTCGTTTTTCAAGAAGTAGCCATATTTGAAGAATTAACAGTAAAGGACAATATTGACTATTTCTGTGGTTTATACATAAAAGATAAAAATACTAGAAAAAAATATATTGAAGATGCCATTAAGTTAGTAGGCCTAGAAAAATTTAAAAAATTCTATCCTAAACAATTATCAGGAGGTCTTCTTAGAAGATTAAATATTGCTTGTGGTATAGCCCATAAACCCAAATTAATCTTTTTAGATGAACCAACAGTAGCAGTCGACCCTCAAAGTAGAAACAATATCCTAGATGGTATCCAAAAACTTAGAAACCAAGGAGCAACCATTATCTATACCACTCATTATATGGAGGAAGTAGAACTTATTTGTGATAGGATAATAATACTAGATAAAGGAAAAATAATTGCTAGTGGGACTTTAGATGAGTTAAAATCCTTAGCAACCATCGAAGAAAAAGTAAGTGTAGAAGTCCAAGACTTAGAAGAAAAATATCTAGAAGAAATAAAAAAATTAAAATATGTAGATTTAGTTACTTATCAAAATAATAATTTACAAATCACTTATAAAAAAGGGCAAAATAACATTTCTCATCTAATTGATTTTTTTAATAAAAATAAGATAGCTTATAATAAAATATTTTCTGAAAGACCAACTTTAAATGATGTGTTTTTAGAACTTACTGGTAGAGAGTTGAGAAACGAATGAGACATAACTTTAAATATACTTTAAAAATATTATTTCAAAATAAAGCCTTAATATTTTGGACTTTTGCTTTTCCTATTATATTAGGAACTTTCTTTAATATGGCTTTTTCTGATATTGAAAAAAATGAGAAACTAGCTATTATTGACGTTGCTGTTGTCAAAAATGAAAAGTTTGAAAATGATGAGTTTTTAAAAAATGCTCTTAAAATCTTAAGTGATAAGAAAAACAAGGATCAATTATTCAATATTGAATATGTAAATCAAAAGCAAGCTAAAAAATTATTAGTAGAGGATAAAATAACAGGCTATTTAATCGTAACTAATAAACCCAAAATAGTAATTAAATCTAATGGTATCAATGAAACTATTTTTAAATATATAATAGAAGAAATAACAACTACTAAAAAAATGGTAAATATAATTGCCAATAACCGTTTATATAAAGAAATACCAACTAATAAAATTTCCAATATTGAAAACTTTTACACTTCAATCTATAAAAAAATTCTTTCCCTAAAAGATGAGTCTATCAATATAAAAGATATTTCTAATAAAAACTTAAGCTATACTATGATAGAATTTTATACCTTGATTGCTATGGCTTGCCTTTATGGGGGGATTATTGGTATGACCGCTATAAACAATAACCTACCTAATATGAGTAATAAAGGTAAAAGAATAGCCATAAGTTCTATTCCTAAAAAAAAGCTATTACTTAGTACAGTAGCAGCTTCCTATCTTGTTCAACTTATTGGTCTTATTTTATTATTTATTTATACTATATTTATATTGAAGATCGATTACGGAGATAATATTTTCTTAATTATTCTTTTAAGTCTAGTATCATCCCTTGCTGGACTATCCCTAGGAATTACAGTATCATGTTTAATCAAATCTTCAGAAAATACTAAAACTGGTATCATTTTAGCCCTAACCATGTTCTGTTGTTTTCTATCAGGTATGATGGGAATTACCATGAAATACATAATAGATAAAAACATTCCCCTTCTTAATAAAATAAATCCTGCAAGTATGATTACTGATGGATTTTATTCCCTTTATTACTATGATACTCTAAGTAGATATACAAAAAATATTATAAGTCTTCTCATCTTCTCTATAATCTTACTTGTAATAGCAACATTCTGTTTAAGGAGGCAAAAATATGATAATATTTAAAACATTTTTAAAAATCCTCTTAAAAAATAAGTTTATAATTATAACATATACAGCCATACTGATATTCTTTGGCTGTTTTAATACTCAAACCAATGATAACACTACCAACTTTTCTGCAACTAAACCAGATATATTAATTATTAATAAAGATGAAAATAAAGGTCTTACTAAAGATTTAATTACTTATCTAAATAAAAATAGCAATATCAAAAAAATACCTGATAAAAAATACTCCTTAGACGATGCTCTCTTTTATAGAGATGTTAATTATATCATTTACATTCCTAAAGATTTTAGAGAAGATTTCTTAGCTAATAAAAATCCCCAAATAAAAATAAAATCAACAAAAGATTATCAAGCCTCACTTGCTGAAATGATGTTAAAAAGATATTTAAAAACAGCAACCATTTATCATAGTGAAATTCCTAACGAAAAAGATTTGTTAGAAAGTATAAATAGCACTTTAAAAGTAAGTACTCAAATCCAAATGACTACTAAGTTAAATACTAATTCTTTAAATAAAATGATTAGCTATTATAATTTTGCTAACTACAGTATCTTAGCTGGTTGTGTTTATGTTATCTGTTTAATACTTTCTAGTTTTAAAGAAAAAAGTATTCGTAAAAGAACTATTATCAGCAGTTTAAAAAGTAGTACTTATAATCTAAATCTTTTATTATCAAATAGTCTATTTGCTCTAATACTTTGGATATTTTATGTTATACTAAGCATCATTTTAGTAGGAAATGCAATGTTTACACCTCATGGTATTTTATTAATTATAAATTCTTTTATCTTTACTCTTTGTGCCTTAACATTAGCCTTTTTTATAGGAACATTACTAAGTAATAAAAATGCTATTAATGGTATCGTCAATGTAATAGCACTAGGAAGCAGTTTCTTGTGTGGATCATTTGTTCCTATAGAATATCTTCCTAAAAGTGTTACTCAAATAGCTCATATTCTTCCATCATATTACTATATAAAAAATAATGAATTAATCAAGAAAATAGAGATAATAAACTTAAAAACTATAAATGAGGTATTAATAAATGGTATCATCTTAATAATATTTATACTGATTTTTATCTTATTAACCAATATCATTTCCAAAAAAAGAAGAGATTTTTCTTATCAATAAAGATGTAATAGATAAAAAGAAAAATCATTTTAATAAAAAGCATTATACATTAGATTATTGAGATATTCGAAAAGTAATAATTTTACAAAGAAAGATAAAATTCATCTATTACTTTAATAACTATAAAACATTAAGTAATTAAAGTAAAACAATATACTTTAAAACTTATTATATATAGTAATAATTCATATTAGAAATTATTATGAATAATTTTTAATAAAGGAGAGATTACTATGTGTACAGCAATTTCTATAGTTTCTAAACAAAATGAGGTCTTCTTTGGAAGAACAATGGATTTTAATCATGAAATTGACCTAGAGGCTTATATTGTTCCTAGAAATTATAAATGGAGTGGAAAGTATTTAAAACATGATTACCGTACTAAATACTCATTTATATGTACTGGTCAACCTATAGGAAGACTTCTTGCTGCTGATGGTATGAATGAAAAAGGTTTAGGAGTAGCAGCACTTTATTTTCCAGGATTTGCTCATTATAAAAGTAGAAAAACTCCTGGCAAATTATCTATTACAAGTGTTGAATTAGTTAATTATTTACTAAGTAATTGTCAGAATATAGAAGAAATAATTTCATTAGCACCGATTCTTGAGATTATTGGTGCACCTGACCCTGTAACTAAAGCAGTTATGCCCCTTCATTGGATAGCAACAGATAAGACAGGAAAAAGTATTGTAATTGAAAGTACTAGACAAGGACTAAATATTTTACCAAATCCAATAGGTGTATTAACTAATAGTCCAGATTATTATTGGCATTATACAAATCTACGTAATTATATGATGCTAAGTCCAGAGTCTACAGAACAAAAAGAGTGGGGAAATTTAACTTTAAAAGCATTGAGTAAAGGAACTGGTTCTTATGGTTTACCAGGAGACTTTACTTCTACTTCTAGATTTGTACGTATTACCTTTGCTAAGAATTTTATGGAATTACCTAAAACAAGAGAAGAAATGGTACTTGCTTGTTTTCATATTATGAAATTAGTAACTATTCCTAAAGGCATAGTGATAGCAAACAATAATAAGGAAGAATATACCCAATATACTAATGTTATGAACTTAAATACAGGAAGCTATTATTTTACTAGTTACTATAATAATGAAATAAAATGTGCCAATATTAAGGATAACCAATCAAATGATGTACTTTTTTTAGGGAAAATAAAAAGCTATGCAACACCTAAGCATATATAAAATATCAGTTAATGTTAATTATAAAATTCATAAATAATGAAATAAATACTAACAAACTATAAAATATTTTGAATATAATAAATTAAGTAATAATGAAAAAATAAGATTATTTATAATCTATATAATAAAAAAGTATGCATAGAATACTCCGAAAGGAGTAAAAAATATGAAGTGTAATCATCATTATGAAGATGACAAAGATAAGAAATGTTGTCCAAAATATATTTTTTGTCTTGGTGCTACTGGACCAACAGGTCCAACGGGACCATCTGGAGGCCCAACAGGTTCAACGGGTCCAACAGGTCCAACAGGTTCAACGGGTCCAACAGGCCCAACAGGTCCTGCTGGTAGTAATGCTAATTCTACCACTTGCTTTTGTGTTGATCAGATGAGAAATGTCATTCAACAAATTATTACTTTATATCCTAATGATAATCTTACTGTAGCAATGGAAAGTGGTAATAATGCTAGTGGTAGACCAGGATCACTTTTACCTGGACCTAATAATAATCCTAATTCAGGACTTTTCCAATTAGTAAATAATCAAGGAACACCAGAAGAGGCTCTATCAATTTGTGGATTGCCTCTATAACAATTACAAGTAGTACTTATAATGATGCTATAACTTATCTTCCTGCACCAACACCACAGCCAACAGGATGTGATAGTAATTGTGAAGAAGCTCAGCGTGAATATTTACCAGTAAGAACTACAGGCGTTGATATAAATGCAGGAGGACAAACAGTAGCTCAAGGAACCGTTATAAAGAGTGAATATGGCATGGTAGTAATTGTAGGAAATAATAATAGTAATCCAGCTTTCGTATCTTTATGTAAATCAGAAATTATAAATAAATAAATAAATAAAATAAAGTATCTAAGAACAGAAAAATCTCTGTTCTTTTCTTTAGATGAAATTAAAGTTAAGAATTAAATTACCAATTAGTATTTAAATAAAAAAATATATATCTAAGTTCAATCCTAGATTGTGAGGGATAATACTTATTTTCAATATTATGTTAGTAATCAAAATAAAGGTACTATATAGGTGATTCCTTATAATCTATGACAGAGCTTATATCTATATAAATAATGTACAAATTTAATATGTAACAAATAACTAGACAAGACCAATAAAAAAATAAAAATACAAAATCTATAAAAATCTAATAAAATAAAGTATAATAAAATAGAACATAAATGTTTGAAGGTGAGGTCTAAAATGTATAAATTAGGAATAGACATTGGAGCAAGTCATATTGGTTTTGGAATTATTGATAGTAAAACAGATAACCTAATAACTAAAAAGTATGTTTCGTATAATCGTCCTCTAAAAATATTCAACTATATTTTTACTAAATCTATTACTAAAAGATATCTCAGATTTTTAATCAAGAATATTGATAATTTTATAAAAGACTATCCCATAGAGTATATAGGAATTGGCTGTCCAGGAGGAGTTGATCCAAAACAAGCTATTTTTTATGGTTCAAAAGCTCTAGTAGTAGGAAAAATTGATTTTTCTACTGCACTTTCCAAATATCAGTGCCAAATTTATGTAGATAATGATTGTAATTGTGCCGCAATAGGTGAAGCTAATAATAACAATATTGAAAGTTTTTTAATGATTACAATTGGTACAGGAGTAGGTTTTTCTCTTATAAAAAAAGACCATAACAATATCTTTCTAGCAAGAGATGAACTTATTTGGAAAATATTAAATATAAATAAAATTCCTAATACTAAACATGAAAAATATATTTCTAGTTTTAAAAAACTCTCTAAAAAATATAATAAATTAAAGCACCAGAAACTAAAAAGAGATGCTATTTTTAAAAATAATGATTATGCTAATCATCTTTTAGAAGAGTATCTAAATAGCTTTATTATTGGAATTAAAAAAATACATAAAGAAATACCATTAAAAGAAATTTGTATTGGAGGAAGTTTTGCTCAATATAGTGATAAATATCTAAAAAAATTGGTAAAAGAACTACCACAATTTCATATTTTTAAAACAGAATTAGAAAATGATGCTGGAATTATTGGAGCTACTAAATTACCAATAACTAGATATTAGCTTAATATATATACAAGTTAGCAAAATTTCTTTATAGAAAATAAGAATAATTAAAAGTTATATAAAGGAGAAAAATATGTCAAAAGTAATTTTAAGTATAGAAGGAATGAGTTGTAGTGCTTGTTCCCAAGGATTAGAAAAATATCTAAATAAACAACCTGGAGTTATTAATGCCACTGTAAACTTAGTATTAGCTCAAGCTATGATAGAATATACTGAAAATGTAACTTTAGATGAGTTAAATACTTGGGTAAAAGAAGCTGGATTTATAAGTCTAGGTATCTATGATGAAGTACAAGAAAAAAGAAAAAAGAATAATAAAAATAACTTATTGTTCTTTACTATATTATCTATATTAGTACTATATATATCAATGGCTCATATGCTTAACTTACCAATAATTCCCTTTTTGAATATGGAAAAATATCCTCTCAATTACTCCATAACATTACTAATTCTTACTATACCATATTTATTTTATGGTTTAGATATTTTTAAAAGTGGTTATAAAAACTTAATTCATAAATCACCTAATATGGATACCTTAGTATCAATAGGTGTTATTACGAGTTTTTTATATAGTCTATTTAGTACTATTATGATTTTAACTTCTAAGTATCAGTATGTAGAAAAACTATATTTTGAATCAGTATGCCTTGTACTATTCTTTATAAAATTAGGTAGATTTATAGATTCTAGAAGTAAAGAAAAAACAAAAGATGCTATCAAAGAATTAGTTCAATTAACCCCAGAATATGCTATTTTAAAAGTAAATAATAAAGAAAAGAAGGTTACTTTAGATGAAATTTCTAAAGGCGATATCTTAGTCTGTAAACCAGGTATGAAAATAGCAGTAGATGGAACTATTGTAAAAGGAAACTCTCATTTTGATGAATCATTTATTACAGGAGAATCTATTCCTACTAAAAAAAAGGAAGGAGAGAAAATAGTTGCTGGTAGTCTAAATATTGATGGATTTATTGAATACAAAGCCGAAAAAATTGGCAAGGATTCTACTATATCTGAAATAGTTAAACTAGTAATAGAAGCAACTAATACTAAAGCACCTATTTCTAAACTAGCAGATAGAGTAAGTGGAGTATTTGTCCCCAGCATTATGTTAATAGCTCTTTTAACATTTATTATATATCTAATATTAGGAGAAAATATCTCTATAGCTTTTACTCATTTTACCTCAGTACTAGTTGTAGCTTGTCCTTGTGCCTTAGGTTTAGCAACTCCGTTAGCCATTGTTATTAGCGAAGGAATATGTGCTAAAAATGGAATTTTAGTAAAAACAAGTGAAACCTTAGAAAACGCCCATAAAGTAGATACTATAGTTTTTGATAAAACAGGAACTCTTACCTATGGTAACTTAAAAATATCCGAAATTATTAATGATAGTCCTTATAGTGAAAAAGAACTTCTTCAAATAATTGCTAGTATCGAAGAAAAATCCACTCATCCCATAGCTAAGGCTATAACAGATTATGCCAAAGAAAATAAACTGTCTCTTTTAAAGATAAATAATTTTAAAGAATTATCTGGTATAGGCTTAAATGCTACTATAAAAGATAATAGCTACTATATAGGAAATGACAAAATACTATCAAAATTAAGAATAGAAAATAAATATCTTAATGAAAAAAACTCCCTAGCAACAACAGGTAATAGTCTTATATATGTAGTAGAAAATAAAAAGCTTTTAGCTCTAATAGGCGTAAAAGACATAGTAAGAGAAGAAGCTAAAAAAACTATTTTTGAGTTAAAAAAACTAGGAAAGAAAATTATTATGCTAACAGGAGATAACGAACTAACAGCTAACGGAGTTGCCAGTCAATTAGATATTGATGAAGTAATAGCTAATGTCTTACCTAAAGATAAAACAAAAACTATCAAAAGACTTATGGAAAGCAATATGAAGGTAATGATGATAGGAGATGGCATTAATGATGCCCCAAGTCTAGCTACATCTTCTATTGGAGTAGCCCTATCAAGTGGAACAGATATAGCAAACAACTCAGCTAATGTCATTTTAATAAATGATAATTTAACAAGTATAATAAATTTAATTACAATAAGCAAGAAAACCATTAAAAATATTAAGCAAAACTTATTTTGGGCTTTCTTTTATAATATTTGTATGATCCCAGTAGCAATAGGTATTTTATCTCCTTTTGGCATAACTTTGAGTCCTATGATTGCAGGACTTGCTATGACCATAAGTAGTCTAACTGTTGTATTTAATGCCCTACGATTAAAAAATATAAAATTATCACTAAATTAACATTTCATAAGAATAATTCTTTATATAAATAAAATATTAATAAAAATTATCTACATTTACTATCTAACTATAAAATATTATAATAAAAACACTATGGAGGAAAAAATAATGGAAATGATTGATATAACTGGTAAATTAAATAATCATGAGGATTATTTAAAAATACTAAAGGTTTTAAAGAAAAGAACCAAATATATAGAAATAGTATTAATTGATAACAAGAAAACAAATCATCTTATTGAAAAATTTAAGGGGGATATTCTTCTTCAAAAGAAGACAAATAATTGGTGGGGAACTAAAACTACGAAAGAGAATAATCTTATTCGTTTAAAATCAACAAAAGAATTGTTTAATTATTTAGAACAGTTTGAAACGTTTTGTAAATACTTAACATCTGAAAAATATGGTGAATATGCTGAAATGACTGACTTTCAAGATGATGATATAGCTTTTTATGATGAAAAAGGAAATTACCTTTTATTTACAACAACACATGAAGGATATATCTGTATTTGTCAGGACTTAATATAAATATAAAATAATTTTTTAAAAAATTATCTAAAAAAACTAGGAATAAAGTAATAAATATCTAATAATTTAATAGAGGAGGAATATATGTTAGAATTAAAAAAGATTAATAAAATATATAAAACCGATAATTTCTCACAACAAGCTTTAAATGACATAAGTATTAATTTCAGAAAGCAAGAATTTGTTTCAATTTTAGGACCATCAGGAAGTGGAAAAACAACACTTTTGAATATCATTGGTGGATTAGATGATTATACTAGTGGTGAATTAATCATTAATGGAATAAAAACACAAGAATACTCAAGTAGAGATTGGGATACTTATCGTAATCATCGAGTAGGCTTTGTTTTTCAAAGTTATAATTTGATTCCTCATCAATCAATTCTTTCAAATGTTGAACTAGCCCTTACTTTATCTGGTGTTTCTAAAACAGAACGTAAAAAAAGATCCTTAAATGCTTTAGACAAGGTTGGACTATTAGATCATGTTCATAAAAGACCCAATCAATTATCAGGCGGACAAATGCAACGTGTAGCAATTGCTAGAGCTTTAGTAAATGATCCAGATATATTACTAGCCGATGAACCAACAGGGGCCCTAGATTCCAAAACAAGTACTCAGATTATGAACTTACTACAAGAAGTAGCCAAAGATAGACTAGTAATTATGGTTACTCATAATGACTCTTTAGCCGATGAATATTCAACAAGAATTATAAAATTAAAAGATGGTATCATTACTAATGATACTAATCCATATCATGAAAACGATGAAATGGAAAAATCCAAAGAAAAGACAAAAAAGACTAATATGTCTTTTCCAACTGCCTTATCATTAAGTTTAAATAATTTAATGACTAAAAAAGGACGTACAATTTTAACCTCCTTTGCAGGTTCTATCGGTATTATAGGAATAGCCTTAATTCTTTCATTATCTAGTGGTGTTCAAAACTATATTGATAGAATCCAAGAAGAAACCCTAACATCTTATCCTATAACTATAGAAAGTGAAACTATTGATTTAACATCGGTTATGACAGAAGGCCATGAAAAAAAGAAAAATAATAAAACTAAAAAGAAAAACAGAATTTATTCTAATAACACCATTACTGATACTTTAGCTATAATGAGTAGTAAAGTTCAATCAAATAACTTATCCTTATTCAAAAAATATATTGATCAAGAAAAAAGTGATTTAAAAAAATATACAACAGCTATTAGTTATGGATACAATCTATCACTTCAATTATATAAAAGTGATACTTCAAATGGAATAGTTCAAGTAAATCCTAATACTGTTATGGAAACACTTGGTATGAAGTCAAGTTCTAATCAATCTACTATGCCTTTAATGATGAATAATGTTTGGAACTTGTTGTTTGAAAATGATGAAATAAATAATAAAATGTACCAAGTATTAAGTGGACGTATGCCTAAAAAATATAACGAAGTAGTTTTATTAGTAGATGAGAAAAATCAGGTAAGTGACTATGTACTTTATGCATTAGGCCTAAAGAATCAAAAAGAATTAAAAGAACTATATGAAAAAGTATTAAACAAAGAAGAGGTACAATCAGAAGAAACAAGTTATACTTATGAAGACATTTTAGGTCTATCATATAAACTATTATTAAATACAGACTACTATGAAAAAGTAGGAAATATTTGGGTTGATAAAAGAGAAGATGAAGAATATTTAAAAGAAAAAATTTCTAATGCTGAAGAGATAAAAGTAGTAGGTATCATCAAACCAAATGCTGATGCTACTATAACTACTAATTCACTAGGAGGTATTCTCTATACTAAAGAATTAGAAAATCATGTAATTGATAAACTTAAAAATGAAACTATTATTAAAGAACAAAAAGAAAGTAAAGATAAAAATGTTATTACAGGTCTATCATTTAATAATGAAGAATTTAATATGAATGATTTAAGTTTAGAACAAAAAAGATATTTACAATCCCTATCCCCAGAAGAACTAGCTGATATAATTTCTAAATATAAAGAGCAATCATCCGCTACCTATGAATCTACCTTACAAGAACTAGGTTCTGTTGACTTAGAATCTCCATCATCCATTAACATCTATGTAAAAGATTTTGAATCGAAAGATAAAGTAAAAGATATTATTTCCTCATATAATAAAATTCAAAGAAAAGAAGGAAATAAAAATAATGAAATACATTATAACGATATGGTTGGTATGCTTATGAGTTCAGTTACTAGTATAATTGATATGATTAGCTATGTCTTGATTGGATTTGTTTCTATATCATTAATTGTTTCTAGTATTATGATTGGTATTATTACTTATATTTCTGTACTTGAAAGAACAAAAGAAATAGGCATTTTACGAGCAATAGGTGCTAGTAAAAAAGATGTGTCTAGAGTATTCAATGCTGAGACACTAATTGTTGGATTATTCGCTGGATTATTTGGTATTGGTATTACTGTTCTTTTAAATATTCCAATCAATTTAATAATAGCTAAAGTGGCTGGTGTAAATAATTTAAGTAGTCTCCCTATAGCAGGTGCTATCATATTAATTATGATAAGTATTTTTCTAACTATGATAGCTGGTTTAATACCATCACGTATGGCTAGTAAAAAAGACCCAGTCGAATCATTACGTAGTGAATAATTATTAATATCAAAAGAAAAAACATAGATATATCAAAATCTTACTTTAGAGAAAACAAATAATTGTATTTTTATAACAATATGTTATTATATACACAAAAGGAATTAAGTATGAAAGAAGAACTAATTGATGTCTTAGACGAAAATGGTATTAAAACAGCGAAAATATTAACAAGAAACAAGTACATCAAAAAGAATTATGGCATCGGATTATTGTTGTTGCTATAGTAAATGAAAATAATGAAATCTTAATTCAACAAAGAAGCAATAATAAAGATAAAAATCCTGGTATGTGGGATATTTCAGTTACATGACATTTATCAGCTGGCAAAGATTCTCTAACTGCTGCTAATAGAGAAATAAGCAAAGAAGTTAGTGTGAGTTTAGGCTATAGTGTAGAAGTAAAAGACTTTAGATTTATGTTTTCTTTTAGAAAATAAGAAAAAGTTAATGATAATCATTATGATAGATAATTTTACGACTTCTTCATTTTAAGACAAAATGGACTAAGAGTTGATAATTTGAAGCTCCAAACTAACGAGGTTCAAGATATCAAATTTGTTAGTCTAGCAGAACTTAATGAAATGAGAGGAAATAATTCTTTAGTAAATAGAGATGAATGTTATAACAAGTTAGCTAATTACTTATTTAGAATATAGTAAAAAAAACAGGAGGTTTTATGTTACAAATTGATAATATAAATACAATTGAGAGATTAGAAAACATCTTCAGTGAACTTGAAGTTTATTCTATTGATATATCTAGTGCTAAAGCTAATTTGCAAAAAGTTGTTAGTAAATATGAAAAAGATAAAAGAAAAGACAACAGTAGTAATAATAATACTACTATTGTTATTACACTTAGTGGTAATTATGAATTAGAATTATGCTATGAACTTGGTAAAATTGAGTATGATATCAAAGATTATACTCTATTTTTAGATTTAATTCATTTAACTGAAAGCTGTAACTTAAGTATTGATATTGATAATGTTTTTAATTATTTAGAAACAGCAATTAATCAAGGCTTCTTAGAAAAGTTTTATCAAATAAACATTCAAAGACTAATAATAGAAAGATATCACGATCTTTTACTAAAAAAGATTCTAAAGGATTATGAAAAAGGAGAAAAAGAATACTTAGAAAAGTACCAGATTATTAAAGATTTTCCATATCTTAAAAAAAGTATTACTAAATATTTAAAAGATAATAATATAAATGATATAAAAATAGAAGAATATGACTATAATTTAGAACTATTATTAAAAAAAATTAATATTAAGCCTTCAACTGCTAAAAATGATTGTGTTGTAGAAAATCATCAATTAATTATCCCTAATATCAATTGCCCTATATCAATTTCTGTCATAATAAATAAATTTATTGAAAAACTAAAATTAATATTTAAAAACGATACCCAGAAAATCAAGAAACAATTAAGAATATCGAGTTTTGAAAGAATTGATTTTACAGGTTATGATCTATTATATGTTAATTTTAACTATAAATTAATTGTAAAATCGAATTTCAAAGGTACTAGAGCTAGAATAAATCCCCAGACTGTTATGGGTAAAAATTTATATGATTGTAATTTAGAAGGATTAGATTTAAGTAAAGCTAGGTTTGATAATGTATATATTAGATATACAAGGTTAAAAGGTACCAATGCTAAAATAAACCCACAAACAGTCAAACATAAAGATATAGAAGGATGTGATTTAGAAGGTTTAGACTTAAGCAAAGCAAATTTTGATGATGTATCTATAAGATGTGCAAATTTAAAAGGTACTAATTCTATCATTAATCCTCAAACTGTTTCATTAGATTGGTATACTTGCTTAATTGGCTGCTATGTAATTAATGACTTTTCTGGATATTCTGACAACATGAGACCTAATTTAGAAGGAGCAATTTTAGTTGATAGTATGGGTGAAGCTATAGAAAAAAGAAATAACTCACTGCAATCTCCTTTTAACAATTTTTCTAAAGAAGAAGGAAGTAAACAATTAATAAAAAAACGGCAAAATAGTTAATAGAAGAGGTGTTTAATCTTGCAATTAGATAATATAAATGAAGTTGAAAAATTAACAGCTATTCTCAAAGAACTAGAAAATTATTCCATTGATATATCTGAATATTTTCATAGATTAATAGATATTATTAATCAATATAGAAATTATGAACTAGAATTTAGCATAGAACTAACTAATCTTGAATATGACATGAGAGACTGTATTTTATTTTTAGACTTGATTCATTCTACA
Organism: uncultured Mycoplasmatota bacterium; assembly: GCA_948466315.1. Taxonomy (GTDB): domain Bacteria; phylum Bacillota_I; class Bacilli_A; order RF39; family UBA660; genus CAOJZZ01. The sequence continues at coordinate 16,060 of CAOJZZ010000008.1, forward strand.
AAAACTTGGGATTTTGAGGTTAATCTTGATGAGGTTTTTATCTCTATAGAATATGAAATAACTAGAAATTTTTTAGATGTCTTCAATGATTCAAAAATAAAGCAATTAATAATAGAAAAATATTATGATTTATCTTTAAAAAAGATTTTAAAAGATTATATAGAAGGTAAAAACACCTATTTAGAAAAATATATGATAATAAAAAACTATCCATATCTTAAAAAAAGTATAATTAAATTTTTAACCGCTAAAGATATTGATGATATAGAAGTAGATGAATATGATTATGACTTAGAAGGTCTTTTAAATAAAATATTCCAAGTACTTAATAATAACAAAAAAGTAGTAATACCTGATTTTAATGAATTCATTTATAATGAAGTAAATACTCTAATTAATAATCTAAATAATCATTTCCAAATACAATATCGAGATGATACTGCTAAAATTATAAAACAATTAAAAGCAATGGGTAAATGTAATTTTAGTAATTTTGATTTCGCTGGGTGGGATTTAAAGTATGTTGATTTTACTAATCAATTAATTATAAATTCAATTTTTAAAGGTACCAATGCTAGAATAGACCCTCAAAGAGTTAAATTCAAAAGTATTAGAAATTGTGATTTAGAGGGATTAGATTTAAGTAGGGTAGATTTTTATGATATAGAAATAACTCATGCTAATTTAAAAGGTAGCAATGCTAATATTAATCCTCAACAAATAAGAAATCTAGATATGTGGTATTGCAATTTAGAGGGTTTAGATTTTAGTAATGCACGTTTTGATAATATAGGAATTTGTGGAGCTAATTTAAAAGGAACAAAGGCTATAATTGATCCTCAAAGAGTTAATGCCAAAAGAATTGATTATTGTAATTTAGAAGGGTTAGATTTAAGTGAAGCAAACTTTGATGATGTATTAATGACAGGAGCTAATTTAAGAGGAACAAACGCTAAAATAAATCCCCAGACTGTCAGATACTTAGACTTAAGTGATACGTGTTTAGAGGGATGTTATGTAATAAATAATTTTAATGGTTATAGTGATAAAACAAAACCAAATTTAGAGGGAGTTATTTTAGTTGATAGTCATGACGAAATAAAAGAACTAGAGGATAATCATTATAATCTAAAAAATATAAGACAAAAAAATTATAAAGTATTGTATAAATAATAAAACATTTCTTTAACTTACTTTCTGATTTTTACTTAAAGTATGTTATATATTAATATATAATATAAGGAGAGAGAAAGTATTTTTATGGAAGAGAAAAAAAGACAAATCTAAAATTTTAATAGTAGTAATAATCCTATTAAGTTTTATAATTATAGGAATGGGAACTTATATAGCTTATGATAAGGGAGTGATTTTTTCTGAAGTAGATAAAGAGGAAAAACAAAAAAAATAAAGAAAATAAAAAAGATAAAGATGATAAAGAAGAGCAGAAAAACGACACTAGTAATGATGAAGAGCCTCTAAATTCATCAAAAGCTCTAAATAATATTAATGGTAATACTTACAGTAATCCCTCTGACACTGAAGGTAATTATGGACTTTTAATTAACATAAATGCAAATAAGAAAAGTATAACACTAAGTATTGATTTTGGTGCGTTAAGTAGTTCTAGTTCTTATGATCCTGTAACAGAAAAATACCAAATAACAGGATTTTCTAAAGAAGTTATTTCAACATTTGTTGGTGATATAGGACAAGAAGCAAAAGGTATAACTTTATTTTACATAATGAATGATCAAACAGTAGAGTATACACCTATATTTAACTTAAAATTTGATAACAATAATAATTCATACTATGAAATGAATTATACCTATGACCAGTTAACTGATGGAAGAGTAACTAATCCACATTTTGTTACAAAAGGAAACATTAGTGATGCAAATGGCATTATAAAATTGTATAATACAGATGTTTATAATGGTAGTGGTTGGAGAACAACTATTGGTACTAAAAAAGATGGGAGTTTTTATGATTTAGGCACTTTTATACAATAGTTAAAAAAGAAAGGTAGATAAAACTTTCTTTTTCTATACACAAAATTCTTGTTCTACTTCGAGTTAGTTGAATTAAATTCACTTTATAATCATTGAAAGTTAATTAAAATATAATGACTGATGTAATAAATATAATTAACATAAAAAAGAACCAAAATATTTTATTATTACTAAATCATAAATTTACTAATTGAAAAGTATTAAAAAATGTTTTATAATTTACAGGGAATAAATAACTATTAATTTTTATACAAATTAAGATATTGTTAGTGAGGTAGTAAATAATGGAAAAGTTCAAAGCAGTTAAAAGAGCAAGTATTTTTGGTATGATTGGTAATATCTTTTTATTAATTATAAAAGGTAGTATCGGTTTTATTACTAATAGCCAAGCAATGATTGCAGACGCTTTTAATAGTGCAGGAGATATCTTTTCCTCTATTATGACATTTATCGGTAATAAAATCGCTTCTAAACCTAGTGATGATGATCACAATCTAGGGCATGGTAAAGCTGAATATATTTATTCAATGCTAATAGGTATTATGATGATATTAATAGCTTGCCAAGTATTTAAAAGTTCACTATTTTCATTAATAAATAAAAGTGTTTATGACTTTTCTATTTGGTTAGTAATAGTTTGTATAATTACTATTGTTGTTAAATTATCTCTTTATATTTACACACATACTCTATATAAAAAACATCACAATCTATTAATTGATGCCAATTCTAAAGACCATAGAAATGATTGTGTTATTACTCTTATGAACTTAATAGCATGTATATTAAATGTTAATGGTATATATTTTTTTGATGGAGTAGTGGGAATAATAATTTCTTTATGGATTTTTATTACCGCCTTACATATTTTTATGGAAAGTTATGATGTATTAATGGATAAATCAATCTGTGATGAAACAAAGAATTTAGTTTATGATATTATAAATGAACATAAAGAAATAGGAAAAATAACTAATTTTAATTCAACTCCAATTGGCTACCAATATCAAATATCATTTGTTATATATGTAGATGGTAATTTATCAACTTTTGAAAGTCATAATATCGCAGACAATTTAGAGCAAGAAATAATAGCAAAAATTAAAGAAATATATTTAGTAGTAATTCACATTAACCCAATAGAAACTAAAAATTAACATATTATAAAAGGAATGACTTATGTTAGAAGAATTAATTAAAGAATACAACAATATGCAAAACAAATATGGTGACCCTAGTCTAAATTCAATTAACTTTGGTGGCTGTCTCAAAAACCCAGATATTTGCCTTGTATTTGTAAATCCAACAGCTAGAAATATTACTGCAAAAAAAGAGTGGACTGGTATTCGCTCTCCTTGGATTGGGGCTAAAAATGTTTGGAGTCTTTTTCACAATATAGGAATGATTGACGATGAAATATATACGAGAATAAGAAGTATTAAAGGAAAAGAATGGACTCCTGACTTTGCCAAAGAAGTATATGAAAATGTTGCTAGAAATAAATTTTATGTTACTAATTTAGCTAAATGTACTCAAATAGATGCGAGGAGTTTACCTGATAGTATTTATAAAAAATATTTAGCTTTATTTTTTAAAGAATTAGAAATAATTAATCCTAAAAAAGTGATTTTATTTGGTAATCAAGTCTCATCAATCGTTTTACAACAAAAAATATCAGTCTCATCAGTACGTAAAAAAGAATTTTTATTAAATAACAAATTCCGTTGTTATGCAGTATATTATCCAGTAGGTAATGGTAGTTTTAATATGGATAAAGCCATTGAAGATATTTTATATATAAAAAGTATTTAGTTATCTAATATAGCTATGTTATAATATAATTAGAGGAAGATGCATATGGAAGAAAAGTTTGATATCAAAAAGAAAAGAATAAGTATTTTAGAAAACTATGGAGAAAACTTTCAAAATAAAGATTATATTACTAATCCCGCTATTGGTCGAGATGAACAAATAAAACAATTAATATTAATTTTACTTACTCCTGATAAATCAGCAGTTTTAATTGGTAAACCAGGTGTTGGTAAAACTGCCATCGTAGAAGGACTAGCTTATCGTATTCAAAAAAATACAGTTCCAGAGGTATTAAATGGGTATCAAGTAATCAAGGTAAATACCTCAGCTTTATTAGGTGTGGATCCAGTTACAGGTGAAGCTAAAATTCAAACATTAATAGATGAGCTTAAAAGTAAAACCAAACTTATCTTATTTATTGATGAAATTCACACTTTAATGGGAACAAAAGGAGAAGCCCTAGACTTTGCTAATATGTTCAAACCAGCCCTTGACCGTGGTGATATAAAAGTAATTGGAGCAACCACAACCGAAGAGTATGAACGATATATTTTAAGAGATAAAGCTTTTGTTCGTCGTTTTCAAAAAGTCGAGGTTCAAGAACCTACTAGAGGAGAAAATATTCAAATATTAATAGGAACCCTTCCTAAAATAGAAAAAAGAACAGGTGCTAAAATGCTCTATACTTCATTTATTCAAAGAAAAATGATGGAGTTTATTACAGATATTACTAGTGAATACAAAAGAATCTATGAAATTGGTTCTAGATATCCAGATGTTTCACTTACTATAGTTCAACAAGCATTTTCTAATGCCTTATTTGAAAATAGACAAGAAGTAAATGTATTAGACTTTAGAAACGCTATAACAAATAGTAAAAATATATATCAAGATGTTATTCATAAAGCTTTACCTGAATTTGATAAGATATTTGAAGATGAAATCAATTCCTGTCACAATGGTAATATAGTATATGATAGGCTAGGAACTTCAATAGACTAATCTAACATAAATATCTTCTTTAAAACTAATTATAAACCTAGAAGATATACATCTACTTTCGATTAAAAATTTATAATTAATTATCAATTACATTACAGCAAATTTATGTTGTAATGTTTTTAGTTAATTTAATTATAATATATTAAAAAAATGTTGATATATAGTCTTTTTGTCAATATAATCGTAAAAACCAATTATTTCATTGTACTTTGTATTTATTCTGTTATAATTAACATAAGATATAATAGGAAAAATTATCTATTTATAACTTATCATATTAAAATAATCAATAATATAAAAATAACTTATTCTAAAAAATAAAACCATAAACTATAGTGTTCAAATTTAGGAGGTGTTTACTTTATGTGTGGTATTGTTGGATATATCGGTACTAAAAATTCTAAAGAGGTATTAATAAATTGTTTGAAAAAGTTAGAATATAGAGGTTATGATTCTGCTGGTATAGCCTTGAAAAATGAAAGAGAAACTCAAATTATCAAAAGCATTGGTAAAATCATTAATTTAGAAGATAAACTAAATAGTAATAATTTAATAACAGCAAATATAGGTATTGCCCATACAAGATGGTCCACTCATGGTAAAGCTAATGAGACAAATGCTCATCCTCATTGTGTTGGAAAAGTAACCTTAGTTCATAATGGTATTATTGAAAATGCTACAACTATTCGTAATGAACTTATAGACTCAGGTATAACCTTTTCTAGTGAAACAGATACTGAAGTAGTAGCAGCATTACTAAATAAATATTATGATGGCGATGCTATTTCAACTATTAATAAAACAATAACAAGACTAACAGGATCTTATGCTCTTGGAATTTTGTTTGAGGATGATAATAATTTATATGCTATAAGAAAAGATTCCCCATTAGTTATAGGCATTGGTGAAAAAGAATACTTTATTGCTAGTGATATCACTGCTATCATTAACTATACTAATAATTATATTTTATTAGATGATGATGAAATTGTCACTTTATCAAATGATAATATAGAAATAAGTAAAGCAGGTACTATAATAAATAAGGAGATATTAACTACAGATCTTAAATCAGAAGAAGATAATAAGGGCGAATATGATCACTATATGTTAAAAGAGATTATGGAAGAACCAATTCTTCTTGAAAATTTATTTCAAAAATACATCACTAATTTTTCTTTACTCCCAGATTTATCAGATTATGAAGAAATTCATATTGTTGCCTGTGGTTCAGCTTTATATGCTGGAATGATAGGAAAAGTTTTGTTAGAAGAAAAGGCTAATATCAAGGTAATATGTGAAACTGCTAGTGAATATAGGTATAAAAAAACGGTTTATGATCGTAAGACCTTAGTAATTTTAATTTCTCAATCAGGTGAGACGGCTGATACTATCGCTTCTATGCGTAAAGTAAATAAACAAAATATTGATACTCTAGCAATTGTAAATGTTAAAACTTCAACAATGGCCCGTGAAAGTAAGTTTAAACTATTTATTGAAGCAGGCGTTGAAATAGCAGTAGCAACTACTAAAGCTTATCTTCTCCAAGTAGCAACACTGTCACTTTTAAGTTATAAAGCTATTATAAATAAATCACCAGTTACTAATAGTACTTTAATAAAAGAAATAAAGATTTTACCAGAACTACTAAAAGAAATTTTAACTAAAAGAGAAATCTATCAAAAAATAGCCCAAGTTATTTATAACAATGAACATGCTTTCTTTATTGGAAGAAAGATGGATTATGCTCTATCATTAGAAGGAAGTCTAAAATTAAAAGAAATTTCTTATATTCATAGTGAAGCCTACCAAGCTGGTGAATTAAAACATGGCACCATCTCTTTAATAAATGATAATATACCCGTTATTGCCATAATCAGTGATTCTACTATTAAAGAAAAAACTCTTTCTAACATTGAAGAAATAAAGTCACGTGGAGCTAAAATAATTTTAATTAGTAATGAAGAAATAACAGATTATGACTTAACTATCACTATTCCTAAAGTTAATGAAATCCTTCAGCCACTTCTAATAGCCCCCTGTCTTCAACTAATAGCATATGAAGTAGCAAAACTTAGAGAATGTGATATCGATAAACCAAGAAATTTAGCTAAAAGTGTAACTGTAGAATAAATTATAGTATAAAAAAGCCAAGAATTAGATGAACTCATAAGAAGAGTCATCGATACTTGACTTTTTATTTTTTTATTAAACTGATTTATCAAAGATATTTTTTAGTACTGATGATATCAATTATTTCTTTAATCATTCTTATAATTTTGAAATTGATTTTTCCATATACCTTTCCAATTAGGAGTAATATTGTTAATTCCAAATAATTACTACATATTTAACAAAATTTACCATTTTGTCAAGTAATAGTTCACATAAAATCATATACATGCTATAATGAGCTTAAATGTTATAAATATTATTAAAATATGATCAATATAATGAATGGAATAATTAATTTTCTTAAAAAATATTACTCTAGTTATTAGTACAATATTTATATCTATTTGTATAAAAAGGAATTAAGAGAAGTGTAAAATATATTACTATTACAATATAATTAAAGTTACTAAATAATTTATTGAATAATATTTTATATAAAATACTATTTTATTATCAGTTGATATAAGAATGTTAAAACTAAATTATAAACAAAAAAGAACGGCTATCCGTCCCTCACTAAGTGAGTATTAAGGCTTAAAGCTTTATTTTAACTCTCTATGTCATCTTAAATGGTATTAAGACGCTTCTATAATATCAAAAATAAGGAGATAAGTCAAGATGGAAAAAGAGTTAAAAAAATATAATATAGGTCTTGATATAGGAACAACATCAGTTGGATGGGCAGTAGTAGAGGAAAATACTCAAAAAATAATAAGAAAAGGTAAGGGAAATAATAGAAAAGCATTATGGGGAGTAAGATTATTCGAAGAAGCAACAACAGCCGCTGAAAGAAGAGGCTATAGAAGTAGCAGAAGACGTTATGACAGAAGAAGAAATAGAATAAAATTATTGCAACAAGAATTTGAAGAAGAAATAAATAAAGTAGATAAAAGCTTTTATAAAAAATTAACTGAATCAAAATATCAGTCTGATGATAAAATAAACAAATCTATTCTTTTAAGTGTCAATGAACAAGCAAAAGTAAAAAAATATAATGATAATTATAAGACAATATATCATTTAAGAAGAAGATTAATAAATGATAAAGCCAAAGAAGATATTAGATTAATCTATTTAGCAATTCATCATATCATTAAATATCGTGGTAATTTTTTAAATAGTAATGAAAATTTTAATACTAATAATCTGAATTTAGTAGATCATATAAAAGGATGTTTTGAAGCATTTATCAACTTAGTACCAACGCTTAATATACCAGAAAACTATGAAGAAATAATAGATTTAGAAACTTTAGCAACCACTATTATGGATAATAATAAAAATGATGTAAAGATTAATGTAGAAAACTCATTAAAGAATATCTCAGATAATAAAAAGTTCCCTTCAGAATTTGCCAAAATAGTCGTAGGAAATAAGTTTAGTATCAAAAATTTATTTTATTTAGAAAGTATTGATAAGAATGATGAAATAACAATTAACTTTAGTGAATCAGATATGGATAATTCAGAAAAAGTTGTTAAAATAGAACAATTATTAGATGATAAAATAGAAGTAATTAATTTACTAAAAGAATTATATGATGCTATATATTTAAAAAAGTTATTCAAAAATAGTGATAAAGCTTCTTTATCTGAGTTGATGGTTGCAAGATACAAAACTCATAGAGAAGATTTACGCTTTCTAAAAGATCTTTTTGATAAAGAAAGGAACCTTTATAACGAACTATTTAGAACCAAAAATACTAAAAAAATTTGTTTATATGAAAAGTATATCCATAACCAAATAAGTTATGATGAGTTTATTAAGGAATTAAATAAAAGATTAGAAAAAGTCTTTGAATCTGATATTGATAATGCTTTAAAAGAAAAATATACTATTTTTATTAAAGATAGAATAATTAATAAAGAGTTTCTGCCTAGAATAACTGATCCAGAAAACGGAAGATATCCTTATCAATTAAATAAAGATGAACTTATAAAAATTATTGAAAATCAAGGTAAGTATTATCCTTTTTTATTAGATAAAGCAGGTAATAAATATAAACTTGTCAAATTATTAGAATTTAGAATTCCATATTATGTTGGGCCACTTGTTTCAGAAGATAAAAGTGATTTTGCCTGGATGGAAAGAAAAATTCCAAATGTGAAAATAACTCCTTATAATTTTGATGAAGTAGTAAATAAAGAGGTAACAGCTGAAAAATTTATCAAAAGAATGATTTCCCACTGTACTTATTTATTGAATGAACCTGCTTTACCCAATAATTCCATCTTATATTCACGTTATAAGGTTATGAATGAACTAAAACAAATTAAAATCAATGGTGAAAAACTAACTCAGGATATCCAACATAAAATAATAGAAGAATTATTTATGAAAACATCAGGCTCAATTACAGATAAAAAATTTAAAATTTACTTACATAGCTTAAATGAATTTAGTATGCTTGGTAACAATATAAATATCACAGGCTACTCATCAGATGAAAAATTTGCTAACAACATGCAGTCATATGTTGATTTCTTTGGAGAAAATGGCATATTTAAAGATACTAGTTATAATGAAGAAGATGCTGACGAGATTATTGAATGGATTACTATTTTTGATGATAAAGATATTTTAGAAAAGAAAGTAAAGGATAAATATAAAGAATTAAATCCTGAAAAAATAAAAATGATTTTAACTAAAAAATATAGTGGTTGGGGAAATTTATCTAAAAAGTTATTAACAGAATTATCAATAAAAGATAAAAAGACTAATACTTCAAAAAATATTATGACTTTATTATCTGAAACAGAAGAGAATTTTATGCAAATTATTAATAATGATGAGTATAAATTTCAAGACTTAATCAAGAAAAATAATGTAATAAAAGAAACTAAAAAAATAAATTATGACTTAGTAAAAGATCTAGCAACCTCTCCATCAACTAAAAAGGGTATTTATCAGGCTTTAAAGGTAATAGAAGAATTAATAAAGTATATGGGATATCCCCCAACCAATATTATGATTGAAATGGCTAGAGAAAATAATAATAAAAAAGAAAGAACTTTGGATAAAAAGAAATACTTGTTAAAACTATATGATAAAATAAAAAATGATTATAAAGATATTTATTCAGAATTAAAAAAAGTAGATAAAATTGATAGCCAGAAGTTATTTTTGTATTTCATTCAAGAAGGCAAATGTTTATATAGTGGAGAGCCTTTATCAATAGAAAATTTAAATGAATACGAAATAGATCATATTTTACCTAGAACTTTAATTAAAGATGATTCCATCGATAATAAAGCTTTAGTAAAAAGAGAATGTAATCAAATAAAAGCAGCCAATTTTGTTTTACCAGAACAATATCGAAGTAGTTATATGAGGAAATGGTGGAATCACTTAAAAAGTGTTAATCTTATATCTGCTAAAAAGTTTTACTTATTAACAAGATCATCTTATAATGATAAAGATATTCAAGGTTTTATTAACCGCCAATTAGTAGAGACTAGACAAATAACAAAACATGTAGCTAATATAATAAATAATTTTTATAAAAACACTAAAGTTATCTATTTAAAGGCTAATCTATCACATAACTATCGAGAAAGATTCGAACTATTTAAGTTTAGAGAAATAAATGATTATCATCATGCTCATGATGCTTACTTAGCTGTAGTTTTAGGAGAATATAAAGAAAAATTCATGAAGAGAGAAATTAACTTTACTATGGTAAAAGTGATGAATGATAAGTTAAGATCATTAGGAAATTATAAACAGTTAAAATATGGCTTTGTAATCAATAGTTTAGACGAAAATGTGAGTGAAATTGTTACTGAAATTTCTAAGAATATGATAGACGAGAATACAGGTGAAGTGTTGTTTGACGCTAAAACATTTAATGAACAAGTGGAAAAAACACTTTATCGGAATGATATTTTAATAAGTAAAAAAACAGAAGTTAGAAGTGGAGAGTTTTTTAACCAAACAAAAGAGCCTAAAGGAGGGAAGGGAGTTCCATTAAAGAAAAATATGCCAATAAAAAGATATGGTTCATATACTAGTTTAAAGCCAATTTATGCTGTGTTGTTAAAGTATGAGAAAAAGAAAAAATATGAACAGAAATTAGTAGGAATGCCAATCTACTTAGCAAAATCACCTGAAGATATGCAAACTAACTATTTTAAAGGATTGTTAGAATTAGAAAAGGATTCTTATTGTGAAGTTATTAGTAAACCTTTACCTTTTTACTCCTTATTAAATTGGAATAATCAAATATGTTATTTAGTTGGAGCATCCAATAAGGTAGAAGTATGCAACGCTAAAGAATTTCATTATCACAAAAATTTTTATAAATCACATAAACATATATTAAATAAAGTGTTTAATAATAACAAAATAGAAATTGATGAAACAGTTTATGATAATGGATTAGATGATGTAATTAAATATATAATCAACAAAATAGAGCAAGAATATGTATTGTTTGATAATTTAATTAGTGAGTTAAAGAATATAGTACAGTATGATGATATGGAGGTATTATCCATAGAAGATAAAGAGAATATAATTATTCAATTAACTAAATTATTAAATTGTAAGAGCGAAAATGCCAATTTTAAACTTTTAAATTCTTCCTATTCATCTGCTTTTGGAAGAAAACACAATAAAATTATTGATAATGCCTCTGTTTTATCATTATCAGTAACAGGTATAAAGGAAAATGATTATGAGCTTTCGGACAGTAGTAATAACTAAGCAATCAAAAATTAGCTATAAAAATAGATTTCTAGTAGTAAAACAAGATACTGATGAAAAATATATACATTTATCAGAAATAGACACAATTATAGTCGACTCTATCTCTGTTTCTATTTCAGCTTACTTACTAAAAGAGTTATCTTCTAATAAAATTAATATAATATTTTGTGATGAGAAACATAATCCTTTTGGTGAATTGGCTTCTTTTTATTCTAGTCATAATAGTAGTAAAAAAATAAAAAATCAAATTTCTTGGACTAAATCTAATAAGGATAAATTATGGACTAATATCGTAAAGAATAAAATATTAAATCAAGCAATGATTTTAAAAAATACAGGTTCTGATAAAAGTGAGCTGCTTTTGAGTTATATAGACGAAGTCACTATCGGAGATAAAACAAATAGAGAAGGGCACGCCGCTAAAGTATATTTTAATGCTTTATTTGGTAATAATTTTATAAGAGATGAAGATAATAAAATAAATGCTGGACTAAATTATGGTTATGCTGTTTTACTTTCAACTATAAACAAAGAAATTATTAGTAATGGTTATTTGACTCAATTAGGAATTCATCATAAAAATGAATTTAATGAATTCAACTTAACTTGTGACTTAATGGAACCATTTAGACCAATTATTGATAATTTCGTCTATTTTAACTCTAATCGTAATTTTGATACTAACTATAAATTAGATATAATAAATATTTTCAATAATACATATAAATATCGCGGAAAGAACTTTGTTCTAAAAGATATTATAAAAATGTTTATAAAAACAACTTTAGAATCTATTGATAATACAGAAAATTATAAGGATTTTTTATACTATGAGGGATAGAATTATGAGAACAATTATATTTTTTGATTTACCTACTGTATATTCTAAAGACAAAAAGGATTATTTACTATTTAGAAAATATTTATTAAAAGAAGGATTTATTATGATGCAAAAATCAGTTTATTCAAAAATAGTACTTAATTCTCAACAATCAAAATTATTAATAGAAAGAGTGCGTAAAGAAGCACCAAAAAAAGGATTAGTACAAGTATTAACCATTACTGAAAAACAATATTCTCAAATAGAATATATTATCGGGGAATCAAACAGTAAAATTATTAATAGCGAAGAAAGACTAATAGTATTATGAAGTTAAAGATTAATTATTTTGATAATAATATAATTATCACTAATGATAAAGTATTTGTAATAGAAATAGAAAATAAAAAGTACTTTTATAGATTTGTAAACGATTTATACAATATTTCCAATGGAGATATACTTGAAGATATAACTTTCTTTGATAATAAAAATACAGAAATAAATATATCTAATAAAATAAATATTTTTACAAATTATTTTGAATTTAACTTTAATTCTAAGAAATATCAAAGTGATATAAATAAATATATAATAGAAAATATTTCTGATGTTGATAAAAATACCATATTAACTACATATAAAAAGTTAATATCTTCAACCAAAACTATACTAAATAAAGCAGAACTACCTATATGTATATCTATAGAACAAACGATAGAAAATATAATAAAATCACTAAAAATAAATATAAATAGTAAAGATGATTTACTAGAAAATCTATTACTAATTATAGATTTAGAGAAAAACTTAAAAAGTAATTATTTATTAATATTTGTAAATTTAAAACAGTATTTATCAAATAACGAATTAAATGAATTATATAAGTATGCAATTTATAATGATATATTTATATTATTAATTGATTCACAATGTTATGGGGGAACCAAAGAATATGAAAATAAATTAATTATAGATAACAATTTAGACGAATTTATGTTAAAATAAAACAAATGACAAAATAATATCATCTAAAATAATATATATTACTCTATGGTATATATTATAGATTTTAACCTTTTGAGGTTTTAGATCTATGTCATTTTAGATGGTATTAAAACACTAATAAACCAATACTTACTAAAAAGATTGTTTTAGATCTATGTCATTTTAGATGGTATTAAAACCTTACTTGAGAGGTGCTTACTTGGAAGGTGGTTTTAGATCTATGTCATTTTAGATGGTATTAAAACATAGTTTTATCAGTGAGGTGTAGAATGAGAGTTTTAGATCTATGTCATTTTAGATGGTATTAAAACTATTATAGTAAAAAATATCGAAGGATATGTGTTTTAGATCTATGTCATTTTAGATGGTATTAAAACTCCAACATACGACCGTAATATTTTCCCCAAGTTTTAGATCTATGTCATTTTAGATGGTATTAAAACTCCAACATACGACCGTAATATTTTCCCCAAGTTTTAGATCTATGTCATTTTAGATGGTATTAAAACATGAGTTTGAACGTGTATTTGAAATTGATGGTTTTAGATCTATGTCATTTTAGATGGTATTAAAACGTTTGTTTTTTACCAAAAACTGTAGGTATAGTTTTAGATCTATGTCATTTTAGATGGTATTAAAACATAAAAATGGTTAGTTATAAAGCATGTAGAGTTTTAGATCTATGTCATTTTAGATGGTATTAAAACAGGTACACCTGGTGGTAAATTTAGTATGTTGTTTTAGATCTATGTCATTTTAGATGGTATTAAAACAAAAGATTTTATAAATCAAATGGTCGTATGTTTTAGATCTATGTCATCTTATATAGTATTAAATAATAAGCTGCAATTACGAGTGATTTTATATGCTTTAGATAGTGCTAATATTTAAAAATATAGTAAGAGGTGAACATAATGTCATGTTATAATTTAGATGATAGTTGGAATGGGTTAAATTTAAAAATTGCTAGAGATTTAAGAGATAAGATTAATAATGAAAGACATGAAGAACTTGTCAAATATTGCATAGAAATGGAGATAGATTATAAAGATTTATCTGATGAAGAAATGAAGCAAAAAATTAAGACAGAATGTTATGAGAATCTATCTTAAGAAGAAGTGGCAATTTTAAATAAAGAGGAACCACTAACAGATGAAGAGATAGAAAAATTTAATAAAGTGTTAAATTTTTAGTTCTAAACTAATAAAAGATATATTATTTCATTCAAATTTATTTTATTATGTTACATAAAATTATTGAAAAAAATTAAAATTTTGATAAAATATACTTCATTTGATACAAATAACTGAAAGTCATAAATTACTAGAAAGAATAAATTATATTATGAAGGATATTGATAAAATAAATTTTTTTATTACAACTGAGCAATATGATAAAAGAAATGATATTCTAGGTATAGTTTTCTACGGTAGCAGTAAATATAAAACTGCGACTTCTAAATCAGATATTAACTTACTAATAATAACCTATAATAATAGATGTTATAAAGGTGTTAAGTATATTGGTGATACAAAAATAGAATTCTCTGAAAAAGGTTTTGACAATTTATTAATCAAAGTAGAAGAAATTGAAAAAAGTCAAAATAATTCTTTAATATCTATTCTAAATAATGGTACTTTGATATATGGAGATTAAATATCCTATAATTATTTAAAAGAATAATTACCAAAGGATAGAAAAATACCAAAAAGAAAACGGTCTACATACATTAGTTTATATTTAAACGAATTAAGACAAGTATCAAATGAATCTTATCAAAATTATTTATATTATAATATAATAGACCAAATAAGAAAAAAGTACCTTGAAGAAAAAGGTTATAGTTCAATAAGTGGACAAAAAGCCTATTATCTTTATCAAAATAAAAAGTATGCTGAAAAATATTATTGTTTAAAAATACCAGATCAGCAATTTATTGACCTTTATTTAGTGGCAATTAATGATAAATATACTGAAAGAAACATATCCAGATTATTAGAGAAAATTGATTATAGTAAGGGGTTAGAATACCAAGAAGAACTATTCAGTAAGCAAGAAATAACATTTTATAGTACTATAGTTAATAATGCTAAAGAAAGGAGTGTTGCTTATTTAGAAACAAAAAATCCTAATGCTATAAATAGTTATTATTTAACATTAGAGCAAATAATGTAAGTTATAATATAAGATATTATCTAGAAAAGTGTGATGAACAGTTTATTCAATTATTTGATAAATCAATAAAAAACATATCATTTGAGAACATAAATTCATTATTCAATTATGTAACGTAAAGTATTAACATTGATTATAAAAATTATAAGATATTAGAATTAACTAACAACTAATTTTAGCATATATCTAATATACTACAAAAAAAGTACTTGCTTTTTTCAGCTAACTATAATAAAATAAAGAAGTCAACTCATAACAGTGGAGATATGGCGCCGTTGGTGAAGTGGTTAACACGCTAGTTTGTGGCACTAGTATGCAAGGGTTCGATTCCCTTACGACGCCCCATTTAAGTTTATAACAAACCATCTATTAAATTGATGGCACGTTTCAATATAAAAAAGTTGGTTCTTTGTCAAGTAGTGTTGGTGGACCAAAAACTATGTAAAATTAATTGAGA
>CAOJZZ010000009.1 GCA_948466315.1 uncultured Mycoplasmatota bacterium
ACTAAAAGATATATTACCACGCGCATAGCACGTGGTATTTGCATGTGCAATAAAAGAAGCAAAATATCTTCTTGCTTCTATCGTGGAAAGTTATCATTTACACAAATTTTAGGACACACTCAATATAAACCACATATTCTTTCTTCGCCTTTCATAAATCTTCAACTCCTTTTCAATTGTTTGGTGTTTTAACTCTAAAAAGTTAAGTCTAATTCAAAAAAAAGAGGAGACAATAGTATTTAATAAAGTCTAAATACTACTGACTCCTCAAAAAATTTATTATATAATTTTGTTTTCATATGTATATATTTTATCATAAATGTTCCTCCATTTCTAGAGATGATACATCCTTTATTGATTTTATATAATATCACTTTTTATGATTTGTCAATTCCTACTATAGGGTATAGTATTTAGATAGTTTTTAAATAATCTTCTAGTTCAGATAATTTAATCTTATTAGATAAATTTTCTATGAATATCTCGTTAGAAAATTAAATATTAGAAATGCTTTATTTTTAATGATAATTCTATTAGGTTCAATATAAGTTAAGTTAGTTTTATCTATCTTTCTAATATTACCATTTATAATAGTAGGTGTTGTTTTAGAAAACTCACATATTAGTTCTAACTTTCTTTTTAACGATTCTTCAATAGGTAATTCTTCTTTAATAATATTTACCATAATACCATCCTTTCTTTGTAGGATAGTTTTTAAAACACAAAAAAACCAATCCATTTCTGAATTAGTTATTTATTAAAGCTCGAAAAGTTCGAGCAGATTTCCTTATGGTAGCGAGAGAGGGATTCGAACCCCCGACTTTCGCGGTATGAACGCGACGCTCTAGCCAACTGAGCTATCTCGCCATAAATAATGACAAATTAATTGTAGCATAGTTAAAAATATTTTACAATATGTATTGTATACTTTTTTAATTTTTAGTAAAGATGTTTACCAAATTCAGATTTCTAGATATAATAATACTCACAGAGAAAAAATATTAAATAAAGGGATATGATAAATATAGTTAGTAATTATAATTATTCTCTGTTTTAGAACTTACTATTTTATCATATAGGTAAATATGAAAAACATTTATATAGGGAATATTGATAGAATATATATTAGTGAGATATCTATAAATAAAGGTAGTCCTAAAGCAAAAATTGAACGTGAAACTGTAATATCAGAAGCTATATTTTATAAAAATTTATTTGGAAAAATAATAAGTTTTGATTATAATTGTAATTTACCAACAGAGGAAGAGGCAACAGATTATGTTAACGATTCTATCCAAAGAGGAATAGATAATTGGAAAAATATAACTTGTGTTTATGTAGATTATGATTGCTTAAAATCTATTACAACATCTAAAGAACATATTAAATCATTAAAAAAAGAATATAAAAATCAAAAAAAATAGACATTAGTATAGTTATTATATATGTCTATTTTTTATTATGCATTTAAATCGGCCAATTCTTTACTTAATGTTTGAAATTTAGTATTAATCTTTTGCCCTTCTGCTTTTTCTAAAACGTACCAACCTTTACGAAACATTAACTCAAAAGCCTCACGTTGTAAATCAGAATAGTTTTCAAACATTGTCTTATATTGTTGATATAAACTTTCATTACTAGCTTCCGTTAAAACGGTAGCATAATTTTTAACCATTTCTTTTAAACAGCTCAATAAAGAATCTAAATAATCCTTATCGTTTAAAGCAATACCTGTTGGTACTTCTGTTTTGGGATTTTTAATCTGATTATTATTCATTAGTATTACCTCCATCATTTAAAATATTTAGTATTGTTGTTAAAGTATTGTAAAATGTATTACTAGCCTTATCAAGCATATCTTTAACTTCCATATCTTGAACATTAGATGAAAAGTTAACAGCCTTTTTATAGGCACCACTATTCCAACTAAACATATCACTTAAATAGTCTAGGTCTTTACAACTAATTATTTTAGGTACTTCTTGATAATTTTGATTCATATAATCCTCCTTAATTATATGATGAGTAAAAAAAGTTTTTTTATACTATTTCCTTTATATATTATTTAAATAAAGATTTTAATAATGATATATATTTCGATAAGACAAATTAAGTTTTAATTTTTTTGATATTTGTTTTAATAAAATTAATAAGTAACATTAAGAGTATGATTGGAATAAGAATAGTTAATATTAATATTATTATAATAATTTCTATACTAAAAAAGATAGTATTACGGATTCTTTGCAATTATATCACCTACCATGACATAACATAATTATATCTTAAAAAGTAATAGTTTAATATTACAGTTTTGTTATTTAAGATATATTATGAAAGCCATTATATTCATAGAAAGATTTGTGGTCATAAAATGAAAAAACACTTTATCAATATGTTCAAAATAAAGTTTAATTGCATCTATCATAAAAGAATCAAGACTAGTCATAAAATCTAAATGGTTATTAATGTTACCATATTTATTTAAGAAATTAAATTATCAAAACAATTTTTTAGAAAAATATTGAAATTACCCTCAACAAATTTATTAAATTGCTACTACATTCATAGAAAGACCTCCGTTATTTTATGGTTATCAAGTTTATTGTAACGTTCGGTCTTTCTTTTTTATGTATTCCCCCAAATAATTTTAACTATCGATTTGAAAAATAGGTTGTAGGAAATAAGCTTTTCATGGTACAATATTATTGAAATTAATTTTGTCCCCGTAGCTCATCAGGATAGAGCAAAAGTTTCCTAAACTTTAGGTGGTAGGTTCGAGTCCTATCGGGGACACCATATAGATAGTAAAATCGAACTTTTTGTTTGAGAGTAATAAATTATGCTAACAGAAATGTTAGTTTTTTTGTTGTTTGAAAGAAAGTAGAAATGATATGTAGATTTGCTTGTGTTAAAAACGGGAGGGTATGGGATTCTCATCCTATTTAATTTATAAAAAGTTATTACTAATGAGATGATTATATATATATATATATATCAATTATTTTTATTTTACTTTTCTATTTTTTGGCTATTATTTTCTATACCTGAATAATGACTTGATATTTGTAATTTGTTTAGTCTTTGGGGCATAAAAATGATTAGTAATTTCCTTCCTATAGAATAGGCAGCTTTTTTATTGGATTAGTTTTTCCCATATATACTCTCACCTATCAAAATTTACGTTAAATATTTTATATTATGTAAAGGGCCTTAAGAATATATAAGGACAGTACAATATCTTAAATATTTATATAATAAGAAGCTGTTCATTTACAAACAGCTCCTGATTCTTGATAAATAGTTTTTATTTTATTTAGAGGTATTTTTCCATTTTTAAAAAGATATTTATTTTTATGGTCGATACGAAAAAATTTTTCTAAATCAATTTTTTCGTAGTTTATGTTGGTTGTAGAAATAATAGTATTGTTTTTAATAATAATATTATTGGAATAATACTTTAAATTTTGGTATAGAGAATAAGTCGTTTCTAAAACTTCTTTATACTCTTTTAAAAGTTTTGAGTCGCTAAACTTAGCTTTTTCTATTGTTTTGATATTTTGTACATTATTTTCTTTATAGGAAATTTCATATTTGGTATTAATGAAAATATCACTATCAATAATATAATTAGTACAAACAACCTTTCCTTTATTAGGATGAAAGTTTATTTTGTATAATATGATTACTATTATAAAAACTAGTATTAAAAATATTAATAGTTTTTTCATTGAAGTACCTTAAACCTCTTGAACAACTGTAATAATCATAGGCTTAGCTTCTGTTTCTTTATAGAAAAATTTTCCTAATATTTCACGGACATCGTTTTTTATTTTAGAATAATCTACTCTTTTAGAATTTAATTCAATATTACTTTCAATTGCTTCTCTTGAAATCTGTTTAGTTTCTTCTAATAAATCTTGGCTTTCTTTGACATAAATAAAACCTCGAGTTAAAATTTCTGGACCACCAATAATTTTTTTAGATTGGCGATCTAGTGTACAACTAATGATGACTATACCATTTTCGCCTAACATTTCTCTATCTTTTAAAACTAAGTCGCCAATATCCCCTTGACTTTTTCCATCAATTAAAATATCGTCAACTTCAATATGATTAGTAGAATTTATATTTTTTCCATTAACTAATTCTAAAACATCTCCATTTTGCTTTAGAATAATATTTTCCTTTGGTATTCCTAATTCCTCAGCAATTTCTGCATTGGCATATTGGTTTCTATACTCACCTTTTACAGGGAAATAATACTTGGGATTCATTAGGTTTATCATTAACATTAAATCTTCACGGGAAGCATGATGAAGTAAATGTTTTTTGCTTGATAAACTTACAGCATTTGCTCCAAGCATAGCAATATCATCCATAATAACAGCCATTCTTTTTTCTATTCCAGGATAACTTGGTTCTGTAATGAAAATAGTATCAGTTTCCTTTATTTTAATATACTTGTCATACCCTTTAATAATTCTTTCTAAATTAGCAAAAGGTTTTTCTCTTTCATCAGAAATTAAGACAATTGCATTTTTTGTTTCTAAATCGTTTAGACTACCTATTTTACTACGATCGACTTGTAAATGACCATCTTCTATAGCTTTATTTATTGTATCTTGTAATGTTTTTCCCATTATTACCATTTTACGATGAGTTTTTGATACTTCGTTAAAAATTTCTTGAATTCTATAAAAATGGGCAGGGAAAATAGTCGCAATTATTCTATTTTCACTTTTATGAAGAACCTCTCTTATAAATCCTGTAATACGATTATTAGGACTAGTATGACCTGCTTTGTCAGCGTAAAATGATTCACATAATAAGCATAAAACTCCTTGTTTACCAACATATGCTAACTTACCAATATCTGTTTTGTATGCTCCCATCATAGTTGAGTCGAATACAAAGTCCCCTGTGTAAACAATGGCCCCATCCATGGTATATAAAACATAGCATACTGCATCTGGAATAGAATGAGTCACGCTAATAGGAAAAATAGAATTTTTTCCAAATTCTAATTTAGAATGGGTTTTAATTTCTTTAAAATTAACCTTGCCTATTTGGTGTTTATATAAGTCATTTGCAACCATCTCTAGTGTTAATTTTGTTCCATAAACTGGAATGTTTGGAATCTTGTCTAAAACATCAGGAATAGCCCCCATATTTCCTTCATGACCATGTGTTAAAAAAATACCTTTTACTCTTTTTTGATTTTTTATCAAATAATCAAAATTCGGAATAATATAGTCAATTCCTAAATTAAGATCATTATCATATTTAAGACCAGCATCAAAAACAAAAATGTCTTTATCTACCTCAACAACATACATATTTTTACCATTTTCATTTAAGCCGCCTAAACTAAAAATTTTTATTTTACTCATCTCATAACTCCTTTCGTTTTTTAGTATTCTTCTCATATAATACCATAATAAATTACAACAAAAAACATACTAACTAGTAATTGATAGCAATTAACTTTTTTTAAATTTTACCGTAAAAAAGAATTTCTTAAATAAAAAGGCATTATATAAATAACATTTTAATTATAACATAAAAAAGTAGCAAATTCAATTTAAATCGCTAACTTTTTTAAAGCTTCTTTAGCAGCCTCTTGTTCTGCTTCTTTTTTGGAACTACCAATACCTACTCCATATACTATATCATCTACTTTAGCTTCTACAGTAAATGTTTTATCGTGAGCTGGACCATCTTCTTTAATTAAGTCATAATATAGGCCTTTTTGTTCTGTTTGCACGTATTCTTGTAAAGCACTTTTATAATCACTAAAAAATATGATACTAGGGTTTTCGATATATGGAATAATAATACTTAAAATCACTTTACGAACAGTAGCATAACCTAAATCGACATAAATCGCTCCCATTAAAGCCTCAAATATATCAGCAACAATAGCCTTTTTATATTGGCCACCTTCTTTTTCTTCTCCATGACCAACACGAATATATTTACTTAAGTCTAAGTTACAAGCATATTCGAAATTAGCATTTTCACAGACATAACTAGCTCTAACTTTAGTCATTTCTCCTTCATTTTCTTTATAATTATTGTAAAGATAGTCAGCAACTACTAAGTCTAATACTGCATCACCTAAAAACTCTAGTCTTTCATAATCATTTTTTGCTTTATGCTCATTTGCATAAGAAGAATGAGAAAATGCTGTATAATATAAATTCATATTTTTAGGTTTAATACCAAGTTTTTCAAATAATACTTTCATCTTTTGTCTAAAAATTATTTCACAATATTATATGATTGAAATAATTTTTCTCCTTTCATTATTTTTAAAGTGTATAACCTTTAATATTAATTAATAAACATTATAAAATAAATTATCAAAGATTTTGTCTTTTTTTAATATTATAATTTATCCTAGTGTTTTATATATTATATCTCTAAATCAAAAAAAAGGAAACTATATTTTATTATGATAACAAAAAAAGTATGATTGGTGAATTTTTTTCTAAACACAACTCCTATTTTATAAAAGGTTGCATTTACTTTTGAAATTGAGCAAAAGAATTATTTATGACAAAATTTCTTATAATACTTTAAAGAATAATTTAGAGTAATACATAAATCTTTCTAAGTTTTGGCCTTATTAATATTTGTAATTAAAGTTATATGATAGTTAAATATTAAATTAATTATAGAAAGTATTTTTCTAATTATTTAAGAGTAAAAATTTTTTGTAACTAAAAAGAAGATATTGCTACATAAAAATATTTTAAGACTTTGTAATTATAAAAGTTTATTAATATCTTAATTATTTTTATAAATATAAATGAAATTAAGACAATTTATATTTAAATAAACTTATATTCTTTTCTTGTTTAACTCCTGTTACACTTTTTTACAAGAATGAAAATAATCACCTTGTAAATAAAAGAAAAAAATAGTAAAATAAGAGTGGTGATAGTATGAAGAAGGTATTAATATCTATCATTCGACTATATCAAAAAATACCAGGGTCATGGCATAGTCAATGTAGGCATATTCCAACTTGTTCAAATTATGCTATAGAAGCTATAGAGGTACATGGATCTTTTTATGGAACTATACTTACTATAAAAAGAGTGTTACGATGTAATCCTTTAGGAACAAAAGGCTATGATCCAGTACCTAGAAGGAGAGAAAAATGAAAAAATTTTTATTGGTCTTACCCATTTTTTTAATATTATCTATCATAACTACTGGGTGTACACAAGATAATATGGATAATATTAGTATTATTGTTACAAATTATCCAAATGAATATATTACTAAAAAATTATATTCTAAACATGCTACTATTACAGCTATTTATCCAGATGGGGTTGATGTTAATAATTATAAAATAACTAAAAAACAAAAGGATGAATATGCTAATAAAGATTTATTTGTATATAATGGTTTAATTGAAAAAGAGCGAGATTTAGCATTGGATCTTCTAGCAATCAATCCTGATTTAA
Source organism: uncultured Mycoplasmatota bacterium (assembly GCA_948466315.1). Classification (GTDB taxonomy): domain Bacteria; phylum Bacillota_I; class Bacilli_A; order RF39; family UBA660; genus CAOJZZ01. The sequence goes on from CAOJZZ010000009.1 coordinate 7,482, forward strand.
AAATAATCGATACGGCCTATGTTTTGGAAACTAATTATTCTCCAGAAGAACTTTGGTTAAATCCATCATCTTTACTAATGATGGTACAAAATGTAAGACTTGGCTTAGAGGAATATATAACAAATAATTATTTAAAAAAAGAAATTGATTCAGCATATGAAAGCCTTAAAGTTAAATTATCAGAATTAGATGCTAATTATCGAGTATCAGTTGAAAATACTAATAATAAAACAATAGTAGTTGCTAATTCTGCACTAAAGTACTTAGAAAAGTTTGGTTTGGAAGTAATTTGTATTGATGATGAGGCGACTCAAAAAGATATTAGTGATGTTGAAAATTTAATAAAGAAAAAAACAATTAGTTATATTTATACTTTTAAAAATGAGAAAGAAAATGATAATGTTTCTAATATTTTGAAAAAATATTCTGATATCAAAAAAATTGAATTACATAAACTAGATAATATTTCTGATAATGATAGAAGTGAAGATAAAAATTATATAACTATTATGAATGAGAATTTAGATTCTTTAAAACAAGAATTGTATCAATAAATTTCTGCTAGTTTAATTAGTTGTGTTTATTTTAGACCTATAAGGCCTGTTACTGGAGCTCTCACATGAGAGTTTTTTTATTTGCTAATCGCCTGGCACTCTAACAAACCTTAAAAGTAATCATATTCTTTACATTACTCTTATATTTTTTATATTTAATTGGCAAATTGCTTGTATTATACAAAAGGAGATTTATACACTTTATGGTGTTATGGTTCTTTATTATTCTAACTACCTAGTGAGTGGTTTTATTGTGTTTTCTGCCTAATATAATAAAAATGATATTGAGCATTAGTGTGGCTCTCTATCATCTTTTATGGAATAATTTTAGTAAATTCTATAATCAATTGACCAAATAATTTATCATCATTTACTAATGTAATTTCATCATTTTTAATTTCACCAATAATGAATTTTTTATAATCTTCTAATTCAGATAAATAAACATATTTTTTTTCATTGAATATTATAGAGTTTACAAGGGCATATCTTTTATTATTATCAAGAGTAACAATTAAGTCTTTTTTTCACTCATCTTGTTCTCTCTCCTAAATTTTTTTCTTTATATAACACCTTTTCATTACCATTTTTCTTATATAGTTTTTGTAATTTAGTAACCGCTTGTATTTGAAATTATCCAGATACCATAATTAAAGCTGCACTAAATGCCGTTGCTATTAGAGTGTAGCTATCATATTCATTGCACGAAACATTAATGTACCACCAATAATCTCTGTATAACATGAAGCAACTAATTTTAAAATTGTTTTATTAAAAGTTTTACAATCTTTAACTCTTTGTTTCTCTAAAGCATTCTCTGGTTCACTTACATCAGTAATTTTGTATTTTTGTCTAATATAAATATCTCCTCATTGCCCATATTATAACATAAAATCGGTATTTTGATCAAAAAAATTAATGAATTGTTTATATTTTGAATTATAATTGTATTTTCAACAATAATTAACAACTACTAAAATCATATTGTTTAGTATGAGTATTGATTTTAAATTAACATTTCAATAAATCTATAAAATTTTATAGGAACTCTAATTATTAATTAAATCTAAAAGCAGCTGATGTAAAGTTTGATCTTTGGTAATTTCCATTTGCATCTACTATCCTAGTAGGTTGAATGGTTAAATAATATGTTCCCTTCGTTTTAGGAATTGTAATTACTTGTGAAACAGAGGTTTGATACCTTTTATTTTTAAATTGAATGGATTTATTACTTCCTGACCAGGTATAAGTTAAAGCCTGATTTTCCAATAGTCCATAATCATCTTTTATAGTTACTGTTAAATTTAAATTTCCACCACTTGCCCCATTGTAGCCATTGGGATTAATACTAATTGTTGGGCCTGTCTGGTCAACTCCAGTTCCATTACACTCGGCACTTGCAGAAATTGTTTCATTATAAACTTCGGTATTATTTTTATTTTTGCAATATAGAGAAGCTGCGTATTGGTAATCATCTCCCCTTTTATAAACCCTAATAAAGGTTTTACCATTATCACATGTATCTCCTTTTATTTTGATATCCTTTATTAAGTTTTTATCTTTTAATTCAGTGTATGAAATATCATAACAGCCACTAACATTATAACCAAACATATCATCAGAATAAGAATCTGTATATAATTTAGCTCCTGTAAGAAGTGTATCCCTATAAGTTTCATACTTTTTTTTGATATTTTTATTTTGAATATTTTGAACAGATGGAAGAGCTAGCATTGTTATTATTCCCATTATAGCAATTGTTACAATTAATTCTACTAATGTGAAGCCTTGGTTATTTCTATTATTCATTGTCATACCCCTATTCTATATTTTAATTATATCATTTGATTATGTAGTATGCAACTAGGTTATCAAGGAAAAATAAAAAAGAAGAAAAATTATACTAATATATCTTTTCTTCTCTATTTTTTATTTACATATATCAATTATAATAGTTAAATTATATCGTAATTAAAAAACATTTTAATAATAATTATAATTAATTACTTTTAGAAAAATATTTTCAACTATAAATTAAAGTTTTTTTACTTTTTGATGCTGTTTTTGTGTATCATTATTACCTGCTGATATTTCCAAAAAAGCTTCTATTATCTTTCTATTGTTTGTAAATTTTTCTGCTTCTGTTAAAGGAGGATTATAATTTTTTCTTTTAGTATCTGTATCCTCTGATGTTGAAAAAATTTGTATTGCTTCTTCTAAACCATCATTATAACCTCTTCTATATTGAAAAACTGCATAATCTTCTAATTCCTTGACATATTTGTATAATATATCATTTTGTTTTGTTAATTCTTCATTAACGCAATCTGTCTTAATACTTTTTCCGCCTATAATTGCGAAAGCTAAGCTTGCAATAGCAAATTGTTTTGTCAGTCTTCTATTTAAATTTTTGTATTTTTCTATAGTTTCCATTATATATTTTATGATATATAGTATCAATTACAAGAGAGTATTGTATTTAACCTTGAACTATGTTATCAAACTCCTTTATTTATTTCTCTCAATAATTTTATAAATATAACTTTATTTATTATTATATAGTTTGTTATAATTATATGTCATTTTAAGTAAAAAAACCTTTTAATTAAATTAGGTTTTTTATTTTCTATTCTGTTACTTCATCAGTTTTTTCAACTATTTGCTTACCTTTATAAGTTCCGCAATTAGTACATACTCTATGTGGTTTAATTATTTTACCACAACTTGAACACTTAGTCATTCCTGGTAATTCCATAGCATTATGACTTCTTCTCATTCTCTTTCTAGTTTTTGATACCTTACGAAAAGGAACAGCAAACATTTGAATATCTAATTTCATCATATTATCACTCCTCTTTATCATTATTTAATAAATCACTAAATGGATTATTACTTGTTTTTTGCTCATCTTCACTTATTAGTTTCCATCCATCCCCATGAAATTTACTGAGATCTTTAACCTTAGTAAATTGTAAGGGGACCTCTAGTAGGATATTTTCCCATAAAAATTGAAATATATCAAGAGTATTTTCGTTTTTTTTGTAATTTTCTTCTAAAATATCATCATATTCAATAGAAATTGGATAGTTAACTGGTTCTAATGATATCGAATCTTCTAAAATTATATCTCCTTTTATTTTATATTGAATATAATCTTGAAACTTTTCTTCATCATCATCCGATGCTGCTTGATAAATTTTTCCTTCTACTTTTATATTATTTATTTCCAATACCTGATTTGTAGAAAAATACTCTTTTGGTATTGTATATAAATTAGTAATATTTATCTGTTCTATTGTACCACTGTGTAATAATGTCAAATCTATTTCCATACCCTATCTCCCTTTTTCTTCTGTTATTTTTATCTTACCATGATAATGCATATCACTCCCTCTTGGTAAAGTAGTGTTTTGATTTATCCATACTCTAATTGTATAGTTTTCATCCTTTAGAGCTTTTAATTCACCTATTGTTAGACAATTGTTTTCTAAATCGCTTAAAGTATAAATTTTATTATTTTTATTACCTTTTTTTATAGAAATTCTTAAATCCTCTTTTGGTATTATATATTCACCACATTTATCTTTTTCAATGGTGTCCTTATCATCTATTACTTCTATTTTATAGGTAATATTTTCAGTAAGATTATTCTTTATTGTAAACGTATAAGCCTTGGATGATAAGCCGACTGAATCAGTTAAAGCTGTTACTTTATTAATTGTTACTTTATTAATTGTTATTTTATTAGTGTTTTGACCATGAAAGATTACATCTAATGAGTTGGAATTATCATCTATATTGTAATCTGATTTATATTTGTAATAGATATGATGCGTAGCTATAACTGCTAATAATAATATAAGGGTAATTATAAAACCACTTTTTAGCATTTGCCTTTTTACATTATAATACATAACACACCTCTATTTATATAATAATCTGTAGAATTATATTCGTCAATATTTTTTTATTTTCTCATTTTACTTATTTTGAATATTAATTGTTTTTTCGGCAAGCATAATAGCTTGTTTTAGGGTTTGACAGCAACAAATAAAGAGATTTGTATGGCAAAAGGTAGCTCCTTTTACTTTTGTTTTTTCTTCTAAAGCTTCATTTGTCAATCCTGCCCACTCTTTTGGAAAGTCTAATCTAGTAGTATTATCTTCTAGACTCTTAGAAAGTGTCTTTATAGCATAACCACCACGATTAGATGGAAATATTACTAATAGAATCTTATTTTCTGTATCTTCTTTTAAAAGTGTTTCCTCATATGGAATATATTCTTCTAAAATTAAATATGGTTTATTATTATTTTTTAATTTTTCTATTACCTTTTTTCTAGCCTGAACTTTACCACTTATATGAAGAATTTCTTCACTAAAAATATCTTTTGCTATTGTAACAGCTTTTAAAAATTGATTATTTTCCTCTTCTTTACTTTTGTAACTGGGATTAAATAACTTGATAATGTCACTTAATGTTTTCACTTTGTATGGGGCTTCTATTTTAGGAAATATGCCATTATCAACAGCATCAATTCCTTCGATAAAGTCCTTATCTATTTCAAAAAAGACTTCATGATAATCATTTATTTGTTCTTTTTTTAAAAAATCTAGACCAAATTCTTGCCATAATAAACCAAAAGAAGAATAAGTAATACCATTTTCTCTTTTTTGGGCGTCTTTTTGATGATGATCGAATTTATTTCTACCTATGTCATAAACTATTACTTGGTTAGATATGTTTTTAGTATCAATATCTGCTACTCGTATTAGTTTTATATCTTTTAAATATAATTCTAAAAAAGCAGTAGCAAACACCTCATCAGCATGCATTGTACCACTATGAGTTATACAATTTGCATCTTTTACATTTTTTACTAATGTTACCATTGATTTTTTCCTTTCTTTTTATTGTTCATTATCATTATTAGCAAATAATAATACTAGACGAAGTATTTGTAGGATAGCTGCTGCAACTGATGCAACATAGGTCATTGCTGCTGATGTTAGCATCTTTTTACTATAAGTCAATTCCTGAGGTATTAATAACTCATACTCTTGAATCTTTTCTAAAGCTCTTTTGGAAGCGTTTATTTCTACTGGTAAGGTAATTATTTGGAAGAATAGTATAATTACTTCCATTATAATACCTAACCATAATAAATTAAGAGATGAGAAAAATATTCCAATACAAATAGCTATATAACCAGCATATGAAGCAAAGTTTACTATTGGTACTAAACTATTCCTAAAAAGCAGAAAAAAATAATTATTTTTATCTTGAAGAGCATGACCACATTCATGTGAGGCAACACTTACAGCAGCAATTGATTTTTCATTTGCAATACTTGGAGATAATCTAACAACTTTTTCTCTTGGATCGTAATGATCACTTAAAAATCCTGAAATTTCTTCTACTTTAACATTCTCTAAACCATTTTTATCTAGGATAATTCTAGCTGCTTCTTTACCAGTTAATTTTTTCTTATTAGTTATTCTTTTAGTCTTGTTATAATTAATATCAATATAAATTTGGGCTCCTAATGTTATTATTAAAGTTAGAAATAGAAAGCCATATTGTATTAATAAATTCACTATTTATTACCTTCTTTCATTTATTTTTATTCTTATCTTTTATTTATTATTATTTTACTCCAATATAATTATATAATAGACTCACCTTTTTATAATAAATTTTGTTAATTACTCGTTTAAGGGTTTGAACTCTTTAGCAATTTGCTCTGCTATTTTTATTCCATCCATTGAAGAGGTAGTAATTCCTCCAGCATAGCCAGAGCCTTCACCGCAGGGGTAAATTCCTTTTATATTGGCTTGAAAGGCATTATCTCTTGGTATTTTTATGGGAGATGATGTTCTACTTTCTACACCTAATAAAATAGTATCAGCAGCAGCAAAACCTTTTATTTTCTCATCAAAAATAGGAATAGCCTCTTTTAACGACTCTGTAATGTAATCTGGTAAAATTTCATTAAGGTTTGCTAAAGTATAATTACCTTTTATTACTGGCTTAATATGTCCTAATTTCATAGTTAGCTTATTGTCTTTGAAATCTTTATATAACTGAATAGGAATATTTCCTTGACCATATTTATAAGCATTTTTTTCTAATTTTTTTTGAAATTCTATCCCAGAGGTTGGATTATTTCCAAAGTCTTTTGGTGTTACTGTTACAACTATCGCACTATTAGCGTTTTGTTCATCTCTTTGATAATTGCTCATTCCATTGATTGATAAAGAACCTTTTTCTGAAGAGGCATTTACTACAAATCCTCCTGGACACATACAAAAGGAGTAAACCCCTCTATTCTTCTTAGTAGTGTATGTTAATTTATAATCTGCAGGTGGTAATTTTTTATTTTTTATTGAGCCATATTTATAATTATCGATTAATGCTTGAGGATGTTCGATTCTTACCCCTACTGCAAAAGGTTTAGGTAGAATTTCTAAACCTTGTTTTAAAAGCATTTCTACTGTATCTCTAGCACTATGACCAATGGCTAGAACTAAAGTATCACATGGTATTTTTTCGTGATTATTTATTTCTATTCCAACTACTCTATTATTTTCAGTAAAAATATTAGTTAAGATAGTATTCATTCTGAAACTGCCACCAAGACTAATAATTTTATTTCTCATATTCTTTATAACTCCACGGAGTTTATCCGTTCCAATATGCGGTTTGTGTAAATATATAATCTCTGCTGGAGCCTTATTTTCAACAAAAATTTCTAATACTTTTTTATTTCTAAATCCTTTATCCTTAACGAGAGTATTTAATTTACCGTCAGAAAAAGTTCCAGCACCTCCTTCTCCAAATTGAACATTGGAATTTTCATTCAATTCACTATTTTTCCAAAAATGCTCAACTGTTTTGATACGTTTATCTATTTCTTCTCCACGTTCTATTATAAGTGGTTTATAGCCATGTTCTGCTAAAAGATAAGCACAAAATAAACCAGCTGGTCCACTACCTATTATAATTGGGCGATTAGTTAACTCTTTTTTACCTGTTACTTTGAAAGTATATTTTTCATCAGGTGCTTTATAAATATCTTTAGAAGCTATTTTTCTTAAAATTTGAGATTCTTTTGTTACTTCTACATCTAAAGTATATACAAAGCAAATATTATCTTTTTTTCTAGCGTCAATAGACTTTTTTATTATGTGATAAGAAATAATATTATGATAAGGGATATGTAAAAGATTGGCTACTTTTTTGATTAAGTTGTCTTCTTGGCTATTTTCAATGTTTAGTTTTAATTGTCTTATTCTAATCATACGTCTCTCCTTTTGCATTTAACCCTGCTAAGATACCACTAATCCAAGCAATACTTAAATTGTATCCACCACAGTCTCCTACTAAATCTATCAATTCACCTGTTAGATAAAGATTTTTTAATACTCTTGATTCCATTGTTTTTAGATTTAATTCATTTAATGGTACTCCTCCACTACATACTTGGGCTTTTTCAATGGGATTAGTCTTAATAATTTCTAGCTCAAATGACACTAAGTTTTTAATTAAGTGTTCCTTTTGAGAATTAGTTAATTGTTGCCATAAAAGATCTTTTTTTATATTAGAAACTTCTAAAATCACTTCTACTAATTTGTAATTTAGTAAAACTTCTAAATTTTCTTTAATAGTTATTTTTTGAATACTGTTTATTCTTTTTTCCATCCAGAGTAAATATCCTTTTAGACTTTCTTGTTTAATAAAAGGTAAGAAATTTATTTTTACAACTTCTCTTTTTTTATTTCTTAAACCTTTGGCTACATAATAACTTAAATTAAAAGTACAAATGCCACTAATACCATAGTCTGTCAATTGAATTTCTCCTTCTTCTTGAGCTATTATTTTATTATCTTCTTCTAATGTTATTTTAACATCAGTTCTAACACCATTCCATTTGTTTAAATAGTTTTTTTTAGCACGTAATTGAACTAAAGCAGGTAAAGGCTCAATTATAGTATGACCTAATTGTTTTACTAGTTCATAGCCATTATTTTTAGTATTAATTTTTTGAGAGGCATTAGTTCCAGTTGCTACAATTACTTTATCAACTATTAATTTATTATTACCACAACTAATTACAAATTTTTCTTTTTCATAAAAGATTGATTCTACTAAAGTATTTTCTCTTATAGTAATATTTTTAGTTTGTACTAGAGATAATAAAGCATTTTTGACACTTAAAGCTTGATTAGATGAGGGATAATAATTACCATTTTTTATTTTAGGTATTATACCTAAATAATCAAAAAAATCCATAACCATTTGACAGTTGGTTTTAGTTATAAAGTCTTTAATCAATTCTTCGTTTTCGCTATGATAATGACTAATATTTTGATCAATATTCCAGTAATTACACCGACCGTTTCCAGTTACTAAAATTTTTTTACCACAACTAACATTCTTTTCCAAAATAATTACTTCATTCATTTTGTTCTTAGCGGTAATCGCTGCTGCTAGACCAGAAGCCCCTCCACCTATAACTGCTATTTTTTCCATAATTATCTTCATTCCCTTCACTAATAAAATATTTTGTTTTATTATATCATGTATTTTAGATACTTTTAACTTTCTTATAAAATAAAAAGAATCATACTAAATAATTTTGTATAATTCTTTTGATTAAATTACTGAAAATAATTGTATTAGTTTATTATACTATTTAACTTTACAAGTATAACCATCATTTTCAGCAGATTTTTTTACATCCTCTAAACCTTCTTTTGACTTTGTAATACTAGATAAATTATATTCAGATAAGCTTTCTTTTGAAGCCTTATCTAAATCTATATCAATTGATACTTTGTAAGAATAGTTTTTCTTATCATTAGTAGTTTTTAAAGTAATTCCATCTGTCTTTTTATCTTTATATTGACTACTCATTGTTGAAGCAAATGTATCCCAATTATCTTTAATTGTATCGCTTGTAGCCTTACTATCTACTGTCATATTGATAATTTTCACTTTATCATTTTTAAAAGTCATAGAAACTTCTTGGTTTACTTTTACACCACTTGCTGATTGTGAATCTGTACAAACTAGTGTTTGTTCTTTATTACCACAACCAGTAACTAGACCGATTAAAGCAACACCTAATAATAGTCCTTTTAAATTTTTCAAACCTTTCTCACTCCTTTCTATATATATTGTATATAATAATATTATGAATTACAAGAGTAAAATTGTTTCTATTTTTAATATTTTACTATAACCTTGTCTTAGTTTTTCTTAAAATATCTTAAATATGATGTTTAATATTACAGACTTTTATTATTTACAACAAATCAAACTCGCTAATATATAACTAGTTATTCAAAGTTAAGTTTGATTATACTTACTAAAAATCAATTAAAAATATACATTTGAAAGTATTTTTACTCTAATAATTAAGATGACTTTTAAATACAAAAGAAGTCAATTTAGTAGGATATTACTATAAATATTAATACTTTAATTACTTATATTTAATTAATATTTATTTTTATAGGTCTAATAAAATGTTATTTTTGCTCTTTTGAAATATTAAGAAGAATTCCCATACTAGCCATACTAATCAATAGGCTACTTCCCCCATAACTTAGAAATGGTAAAGTTACTCCCTATGTCTTGCACTGGTAACTGAATTTTACTAGGTAACACTTACAAAGTAACTGTGAATTAAGGGTACGCTTCCAAATAACTATTTTTTATATTTGATTAACTAATTCTGGAAACTTTAGATGAACATACACTTTTTTATCCTTATCAATTTCTATTCTATCTACAAGTCGTTTAACTTGATCTTTAGTAGGATTTTTTAAAGACATATAATCTAAAACTGACCTTTTACATCTACTAAATTTAGGATCATTAGTTGTTTGCTTTTCATTAATTTGCTTTTTCTTATCTAATTCTTCTATTTCTAAATTCAATTTATCAATTTCTATTTTAGTTTTATCATAGATTCTTTTATACATTTCTTCATCAATTAATCCTTTGGTTTTATCTATATATAAATTATCAATGGTATTTTTGTAAGAATTCAATAAATTATTTAATCTTTCTATTTTTTTATTTATTTCTTTTAAATTCTTCATAACAATATCTTCTGAATTATCTTCTATTTCATTAAAATTATAATACTTACAAAAGTTTTCACATACCTCTTGTAAATATTCAATCACATCTTCTTCTAACCAGTCATAATTAATTCTATGAGATGAACATACTCCAAATTTTCCTTTTCTAGTATATAAATTACATTGAGTATAATGCCTTACACCAGATTTTAAAATATCTTCACTTATTCTAATCGTACGACCACAATCCTTACAATAAAGCATACCACCAAATAAATAATCTAATTGATGATTAGTAACTCTAGTAGTTGTTTTATCATTTATGATATCTTGTACTTTATCAAATACTTCTTTAGAGATTATCCCCTCATGAGTATCTTTAACAATTATAAGTTCATCTTTAGATGTTTTTCTTAACTTTTTAGAGTTATAACTAATCTTATTATGAGTATTTTGTACCATGTTACCAATATACATTTGATTGGTTAAGATTCCATAGATAGTCTGTCTTTTCCATATTCCAAACCCATCATTTTCAGTTACATTTTTTGCTCGTGGCTCTTTCTTATGTACTATTGGAATAGGTATCTTTTTAAGTGTTAAAGTTTCTGCTATCTTATTAGGGCTTTTACCATCTAGTACTAAATCATAAATCATTTCAATAATATGCCTAACTTCTTCATCTATAATTAATTTATGTCTATCACTAGGATCTTTCTTATAGCCATAAAGTGGAAACGAGCCAATATAATCACCACGATTTTGTTTTGCCCTTAAAGAAGTTTTAACTTTCTTAGAAACGTCTCTTAAATATAAATCATTAACACTAAGTCTTATTCCAAGCATAGAGTCCCCAATATTAGAATCATAGGAATCATTAATAGCAATATATCTGACACCTTTTTCTAAAAAGTATTCTTCAATGTACTTACCAGTTTTATACATTTCACGACCAAGTCTTGACAAATCTTTAGTAATTACACAATTAATCTTTCCACTTTCAATATCTTTAATCATATCTTGAAATCCTGGTCTATCAAAGTTACCTCCAGAATAGCCATCATCTACATAATGTTTGTATATTTTTAGATTATTGAATTTAGCAAATGAATCTATAATTATTTTTTGACTTTGAATAGAAGAACTTTCATCTGTTTTATTATCTGCATCTGATAATCTATCATAAGCACCACAGATATATTCCATTATACAAATTCCTCCATGATAGAAGATTTTTGAATATTGTTATGGGTATTAGTTTGGTTATTAAAACCTTTTTTAAGCATTGCATTAATAATTAACCACCAATTCTAAATTATGCAATACCAATACCTCACGATGCCACGTTACCATCCTTACGACAAAAAAACAAATCATTTTACTTTTAAATTTCTTAAGTAGCATAAATATCCCTCCTTTAGTATTTCTTCTAGTTTTGTACCATTATCTTTATGAATGAATTTAATATCCAAATTTCTCTTTTTACCACTTTTACTTATTCGTTTCATAGAGAGTTCACCTCTATAAAACCTATTCTAAAAAATAGGAAAAATGAGTATCTTTATTAGACATTTTTATTTTCTTTCTCTAAAGTTAAGTCTTTTTTCTAAAGTTTTTTTAAATGTATTTCAATGGTAGACTTAGTATTATTACCATTATTTATTTCTAAATGAAATACTTCTTTATTTATTTTACCTTTAATCCTTAGTATTAAGTGGCTTAGATAATTCAAAACTAGCATAAGTTCTATTGTTATTTTCTTTAAATTCAAATAAATAAATTTTATCTTTAAGTTGATCTTGTACGATTTCAACTATATTTTTTAATTTTTCTTTTTATTCTTTATTGTTTCAATAAATTTCCAATTTTATTTATAGACATTTCTTCTTTATTTTAATTTATTGTATAAAAAACAGATCATATCAAATTTGATCTGCTCGATTAATTGACTATCAAAGTTTATTATCAAAATTTAAAAATGACATTATTACAGCTATTGCAAAATTTATGCTCATTATAATATAAGTCATATAAAGCATATTACTTTTATCCCAATTATCACCATATATTGAATTGAAAATAATATTAAAAACAAATAATATACAAACAGAAATTAAAAGTATTCTTTGAATAATTTTAAGTATCTTTTTTCTTTTTTCAATTTGTTTAGTTAAAATCATCAAATTTTCTTCTGCACGATTTATATATTTTCCGTTTTCTATATTTTCACCACTTAAAAATTCATTAACATTAGTATCTAATTCATTACATAAATCTTTTAATAAAGAATAATCTGGCATTGTTTTTCCATTTTCCCATCTGCTTATTGTTTTAGCAGTAACTCCCATTTTTTCTGCAAGTTGTTCTTGTGTCATATTTTTTTCTTTTCTTCGTTCTGCAATAAATTTGCCAATTTTTTCTTGATTCATTATTATCCCTCCTTTTGAAAAAATTCTATATTATTTTAATTAAAATATACAGGACAGAAAGTGAGAATTAGATAAATTGACTTATAATTTATCTAACTAATCTCTTTACTCTTTCAACATAATCAAATGTTGGCTCTATCATTCTATAAGTAAAATTCATTGGAATAGCCAAAGCACTTTCAATAATAGCACATTCACATATATTAGGATTTTTAGATAATATTTCTAACAAGATTTGCCCTCCTATTGATAGTCCTCCAATTAGTTTTACTTCCCCATTATAATTTTCATTTATAAAATTTATTATTTCTAAAGCATTACTTTCAATAAAAGTAAAATTTGTATCACTACCTGAATGTCCATCTAGAATAGGAATAACTATGTGAAATTCATCTTTAAGTAATTCTATCTCATCTATATAATTCTACCAAGAAAGACCACCACCATTTACACCTCTAAATTGTAACTATTTAACAATAAATCTATAAATTGCATAGATAACCCATATAAGCCAAGAAAATACCTATATATCAAATATAAAACTTATTGATAAATACACAGCAGCAACTAGAATGGCAATTTATCCAATTCATTAGTTTTTTATCTTTCATAATATTTCTTCTCACTTTCAAATTACATTTATAGCTTCGTTTCTATTAAATATTATAGTATAAAATAAGCATATTTTCTATGATGAAGATATGCTTTATTTTTAATTTTAATAAATAGGATCTACTAATCGTTGTATATGGTTTTATCTGTATTTATGAATAAGGAACAATTGATATTGAAACAAAATTGTTAATATTTTCTATTTTAATTTCAATTTTTTTGTTTTTAGAAGTTATAGAATCCTTTTCATAAACCCAATCTTCGCTATTTAGATTTAAGTAATTAATATAGTCTTCTAATATTTCTTTTTCTGTTACGATATAATAATCAGGTATTTTTATTGCTATAATTTTATTTGTTATATTTTCTATTTCAAATGACATAAAGGCTATATCAAAATTATCACCAGAAAGAAATAATCTTTTTTTAGAATAGTTTAAACTTTCTCCATGAAATTCATTAGTTCTTGTAATGATTCGCTTATTCGTTGCAACAAAATCAAAAAAATCACCTTTTAAGAATCCAATAGTTTCTAATTCTTTAAGACTTACTAAACTTTCATTAATATAACGCTCCCCCTCTATCTCTATTTCAGGAACAGAATAATCGTATTTATCAGTTGTATCCACATTATATTTATTATTGTTATATCTTGCATATATCATGTTTATAATGGCATTATCATAAATTTTATTACCTGTATCCATCATACTTAAAGAAACACTATTAAGATACTGCACATTCTTATCTTCTAAGAAATAAAGAGTTATAGTTGGAGCAAATACTGCAATCAAAAAACATACTACACATACCATTAATAAATAATTATTTTTTTTCAATATTCGTCACCTCCAAATCAAAACTTACTTCTGTTCCTTTATTTAATTTGCTTTTGAAATTTAATTTAGTATGATGAAAGGTTAGAATTTTTGATACGATTCCTAGTCCTAAACCATAACTTCCTGTTCTTTTACTTCTTGATCTGTCAATCATATAAAAATCTTCTGTAATTCTATCTATTTCTTCTTTCTTTATTCCAATACCTTTATCAATAATAATAATTTTATATTTATTTTCAAAAGATTTACCAATAATTTTAATATTCTTTTCTTTATCACTTGCTTTATAACCATTTTCTATTAGATTCATAATACAAGTGGTTAGTAGTTCTTTATCTCCTAAAATAGTTTCTTCCTTTATATCTAAACTTAAATGAAGATCTTGAAATCTTTTGCTTACTATTTCTTTTATTTCCTTAAAGAATTCTGTTGTATTTATATCACTAAGAATAATTTTATCTTCACTAAGAGAAGCTAAGTCTAATAATTTATGAGAAAGTGTTTCTAACCTTTTTGTTTCACTATAAATATAATCAAGTGCTTTTTCTTTATCTTCTTGACTATATTTATTTTGTTTTAATACTTTTGTATATCCCATAATTGAAGTCATTGGAGTTTTTAATTCATGGGTAAAATTAGAAATAAAATCTTCTCTTTGTTTTACCAATAACTCAAGCTCTTTTTGCCTATTCTTGATAGATTCAATCATAGATACAAAAGACTTAGATAGTTCTCCGATTTCATCATTACCTTTTATATCAATTTTAATATCTAAGTTACCTTTTGCTACTAACTTTGTTGTCTCATTTAGTTTCTTTATTGGCTTTGTTAAAAATCTAGCAAACATTGTTGTTAAGCATCCACATAGTATAATTAAAACTACATCTATAATATAAAATGTTAACAAGTTCTGATCTCTAAGTTCAAAAACTCCAGAAATATCATAGACACTGATAATCTCAATTTTTTCTTTATTGATAGATATTGTAGATTTTAAAATACTATATTTTTTGGAATCATAAGACTTAATGCAAGTTGTTTCACATTCTTTATAATTTAACTCAAAGGGAACATTATTCCATATACTATCATTATTTAAGATTATGGATAGTTTTCTTGAATTGCCTAAATAAGAAGTTAAAGTATAAAGATAGTTTTTAAGTTCTTCTAAACTTAGATTTCCATTTGAAAGTAAATTATCGTTTATATTTGTTTCGATACTATATTTTTCTAAATTGTGTTCATCATAATTAGTCTTCATCTGTAATTCATAAGAATTTTTAAAATTTTCATGAATTAAGATAATCCCCAATAATGAAAACATAATAACAACGATTAACATTGTTCCAATAACAACTTTAAATGAGAATTTCATATTACACCTCGAAAAGATAACCGACTTTTGGTAAAGTTTTTATCACACTCTCAAGACCTAATTTTTTACGAAGTCTTGCTAAATGCAAATCAACTGTTCTAGTATCTTCCATTTCTTTATCCCAAACACTTGCTAAAATCTGTTCTCTTGTAAGTATATTACCAGCATTAGAGGTTAAATAAATAAGTAAATCATATTCTTTGGGTGTTAAAGACACTTTTATGCCCTCTTTTTGTACTTCATGAGTCTTTGTATTGATTTTGATATTTGGTAAACTGATAGTGCCTTTAAACCTCCTTAGAAGGGAATTCACACGAGCGATAAGTTCTTCCATTTCAAAAGGTTTTACAATGTAATCATCTGCTCCCATATTAAGTCCTTTTACTCTATCTTTAAGTTCTCCTTTAGCTGTAATAAATATAACAGGAATTTGTTCTCCCTTAGCATATTCTAAAAGTTCATATCCATCAAATTTAGGTAGCATTATATCAAGCAAAATTAAATCATAATGATTTTTCTCTATTAGATTTGCTCCTACCTCGCCATCAAGAGCATAATCTACTTTATAACCATTTGCTTTTAAACCCATAGAAATTAAATCTACTATTGGCATTTCATCTTCAACGATTAATATTTTACTCATGAGTTTACTCCAATCTCTTAACAATACTATTATACAAGAAAACGCTTATAATTACTATGGTAGGAACGAAGAAACAAGCAAGAATATCGTTTCCAATTATGGATAAATTCATAAGTGGGAACACACTACTCTTTGCAATTTTTAAAGCACTTATAATAATAGGTATTAATAATACAAAAATAGATGTTATAAAAGCGAATACCATATTTTTAAGTTTTAGAGAAATATATAGAACAATAAGAATAAGTAAAATATAGGAAACATATCTAACTATATAAAACATAATTAAATAGGAAAGAATCGAAATACCTGCTCTCAAACTATGAAATACCTCTAAACTTATAATAGAATCACTTAAGCATGCTAAGCCATACATTTTAAGTGTTCCTAATATTTCAGGAATAATACTTATTATATAAATAACTGTACAAGCAAGTATTGATGTGATTACTTTATTTCTAGCTGTTTTTTTACGACCATTTTTTGTAGCATTCAAAATTTGAATGAATCCTGTTTTATATTCCATAATAAACAAATTTGTAAGAACAATTATCGTAATTATGATTAAATATATATCATTTTCATTGATGTTTGTATTTACTCTAAATAATTTATTATAGCCTGTATCATAAACGAAGGATGCTTTAGGATTTTCTTTGATATAATCATATTTTTCTTCTATTCTATTAAATACTCCCCTTGTTGCTAGTATATCTTCATAAGGCTGACTTAAAATCATACCTTCCATGTTGGTAATTTCACCATTTTCTATTCTTTCATTAATAAGCGCTAACTGAACTTCTGCTTTATCATACTCTTCTATTGTATTTTTTATCAAGGTTTCTTTTTCTGGTGTGAGATTTCCACTTAGAATATCCATATAATTTTTATAAAACATTTCATTATAGGATATGTTATAATTTTGATTTTTAAAATTAAATACCATGAATATAGCGAAAAGAATGATGATGAACAACCCTTTATTTACAAATAATAATTTATAAGTTTCAAAAGAAAATATACTATTAAATCTTATATTATTTAAAATTTTGAATTTTTTTATTTTTTCCCATATTACATTTTCTCTTATCGTAATATTCATACTCTTTAAATATTTAATAAATGATAATACTATGAGTAAAATAATTGTTATAATTTGCAAAACAAGTAATGCGCTAGTTTTTGATACTAATATATTATAAAACCTTAAATTGTCATATATTCTAAATATTTCATTTGTATTAAGAAGACTAACTAGATTAAATGATTTTAAAAGATTAATACTAGATGTAGGATCGACACTCTGGTAGATTATAAAATTAACTAGAATTATGATAAAAAAGACAAAAATATTCTCTATTGTATTGTTAAATTTAATAGAAAGATAGAACATAATCATGGAAAGAAGAAATACAAAAATCACCTTTGCTCCAAACAAAATAAATAGGTATTCTAAAATATTCATTTTAAGAGTAGAAAGTATAAGCAACGGTACACTTTGTATAGTAGCAAATATATTTCCACACCCTAAAGTAGATAAATAATATATGCAATTTGTTCCATAAAATAAAGAGCAAATTAAGAAAACTCCTATAAATAATGTCATTATTTTTGCCATTATTGTTTTGCCATTACCATTTTTTGTACTTTTTATAATTGTAAATAGATTCTTGTCCTTTTCTTCTGTAATTAATATAGTTGAAATAATGAATATCAGAATCAGTACAAAAAAATCTGTTAAAGTAGTATTTGATATTTTATTTATACCTTCTCCTATTTCATAGTTTATTTTAATGCTTTGCATATCTTTATAAGTTTCTGCTGTTTTGATAATACTTTTTAGAGATACTTCATCCTTTGTCTTAAAAATAGAAACGTTTTGTAAGTTATTAGCCTCTTCTAGTATATCGTTTAAAGTACCTTGATAATTAGATACTTTATCATAATCATTTTTAATACTCTCTAAAAAAGACCATTCCAAATCACTATTACCTGTATATTTCCATATTGGATTTTTAGATTCTTCATAATATTTATTATAAAGTTCTTTATTTTCTTCACGCAAAGAATCAGCATATTCTCTTATTGCCTGATTTTCGCTTTTGGCATTACTTTGGATATTGTAAATAATATTAATTGCCTTCGCTCTTTCATAAAGTTCATTAATATATTTGCCTTTTTCCTCATGAGTTTTGCCTAACAGATCTGTTTCTAATATTTTATATGCTTCATAAGGTATTTTATTTTTACTCTCACTATAATTTTGATAATTTAATAATAAAAGATTTAAAACCCATAATATTAAAAAGGCTACAATAAAGAGTTTATTGGTTATGATTTTTAATATTTCAAACTTGTTGAGTTTCATACCTTATCCTCACTAGCGAATATACTCATATAAACATCTTCTAAATTACCATTTGGAGCATATTTCTCTATTAATTTATCAGCTTTAGTTTCTCTAAGTAAAACTCCATCTTTCAAGACTAAAATATCTTTAGCCATATTCTCAATATCTGGTACAATATGAGTTGCTACAATGATAATTTTATCTTTAGAAAGTGTGTGAATCATCTTTTTTATTCGAACTCTTTCTTTTGGATCAAGCCCTGCTGTTGGTTCATCAAATATAATTAATTTAGGATTTCCAATAATAGCACTTGCAATTAAAAGTCTTTGTTTCATTCCTCCTGAATAAGTACCTATCTTCTTATTGATATTATCGGCCAGATTCACAGCCTCAGTAACTCTTTTAATTTCATCTTTCACCAAATTTTTAGGAATGTCTTTTAATACGGCAATATAATTTAAAAACATATATCCAGTAAAGCCATTATAAAGACCTTGTTGCTGGGGCATATAACTTAAAATACCACGATAATCATTTCCTAATTTAGTTATTTCTTTGCCATCCCACAAAATACTACCTGAATCAGCTTTTAAATTAGTTGTAATAATATTCATAAGTGTTGACTTCCCAGCCCCATTTGGTCCAAGAAGTCCGTATACACCATTGGACAGTTTACAATTTATATTTTTTAAGACTTTTTTACTACCGTAATTTTTGCATAAATCTTTAATTTCTAACATGAACATCACCTACTTTGCATTTGTCATTTTAATATAATTTGCTTTTGATGCCCAATAATCTGTCTTTTTAATTAAAGCATAATTAGTTCCTATAATATCTTGTTGTTTTGTACCTGCCCAAGTAGTATAAACATCTCCAAAAACACTTTCTGCTTTTACAAAGTAATAATCATCATTACTAGCTAAAATTTCTACTAAATATTCATTTTTATCTTTTAAAGCAAATTCCTTCATTTCTTTATTTTTTAAATCAATATAATAAGAAGAGCCAACATGAGCATCTCTATCTTTGTAAGAATAAACTAATACTTTATCATCTATGATAGTTCCTAATTCCAAGTTACTTTGTGGAAGTTCTTTAATTACTTCTTTTTTCTTTGTAGCAAAATCAAAGAATTCTAAATTTTTACTTTTTTCACCAATAAAATATATACCATTTTTGTAAAATTGCATATCTTCAACATTTTTGAATACTTCTTCAAATAGAACTTCTTCTTTTTTTGTGCGGGCATCAAATAGTTTTATTTTCGTCTTTGAATTATAAAGATTATCTCTAAAAGCATTTGTATCATCTCCAAAACTATTAGGATCTTTGATATAACCTATTTCTTGAATTACAAGTTTATCTTTATAAGTTCCAATTAAAGATGCGTGTAAGCCACTTGTTAATTCTTCGTATTTTCCTGTACTTAAATTAACAAAAATAAGTTTTCTCTCTGTTACAGTAGTAGTGAAAGTATGTCCACTACCTTCCTCTACTTTGCTTTTTTCTAAATAGCCATATAATACATTACCTTTCAATACAAAAGGCATAGATAGTTTTGTTCCACTTGGAGAGTCAAATAATTTTTCTTTTTCTGTTCCATCTAATTTCATTTTATAAATTGTAGATGACGAACCTGTAGTATCACTTACTACTCCATCTGCTGTAATATTCATTGAAACACCACCAGCTGATGAATTAATAAAATATAAAGCATCATTATAGTAGAATAATTCATTAGCATCTGCAAAATCTGAATATGAAGAACAAGACTCACTATCATGTTTGCAATTAGGTTTATTACATGCATACACTTCTTTTTTAGAATCATAATCAAAGTACATAACATTTTCTCTTGCTTCATTATCTTTTATATAAAAATAACCATTTTTATAATCAGTTGGTGAATAACCACTAATGAACTTCATTTCTCCTTTACTTTCTTCACCTGTTCCATCATTGACAAATGGAATATTTATCTCCTTCAATTTTTCTCTAGGCATAAAAACTAAAGCGAAAAAGCCTATTATCCCCACTACTCCTAAAATCGTTAAAACATTCTTTTTCATAAATTTCCTCCTAATCTCATGTTTAACAATTAGAAGTATATAAAAGTTTTGTATCTAAAAAGTATCAAAAAAGCAAATCAATAAAATTTGCCTTTAACTTCTGTTTTTTCTTAATTTTATAGTTCTTTTTTCTTTTCAGTAAAAGTATGTATTATTTAAAATAAATTTTAACAGAACAGAAAGTGAGAGTTAGATAAATTTAACAAATAGTATGTGCTGTAATAATTGTATAACTATATGAGTTAATAGTTATCTTTATAGTATCTATTTCACAGTACCAATTCTTGCCTTGCTTATAAATGTTACAATTTTTGTCTAAAACTTTGTTTTTACAATAAAGAACTACATTCTCTGTATTTAACTTTAAATTTTTCTTAATTCTGTCAATTCCCATTTTTGTAGTATGAACTTTATCTATATTTGAATAATAACACTTCTTTATTCATATAGTATTCCACCCCTAAATTGACTATCTAAGTTTTGTCAATACTAAGTTTATATAAATATTATATCACGACTAAAATCACGAAAATAGGCATTTTTTTAATTTTCATATATTATTGTAATATATTGTGATAAAATGAATTTGTTAATTTATTTCGAATGTTGTATTATTTTTGCCCATTGTATATAACATTCTTAATATTTTTGTAGAACATGCAGTTAGGCTTTCATAGTAATATTTGCCTTCTGCTTTTTTGTTAAATAATAATTATATACTGGATGATTTGGACATTGATGTCCTAATTTAACTACCATTATCAGATAATTTTTTAACATCTAAATGATCTTTATCTACTCTTGGATAAGAATTAAGAGAAATCTCTTTAATCTTATTTGCTAATCTTTTGTAATAATAATCATGTCTTGAATTGGTTTTAGATAAGTTGTTATATAAAGCATCAATTCTTTTTTCTTTAACAATATAAGCATGCGGAAATATTTTTATAAAGTTTAAGGCTGTTTCTTCATAGATTCTACTACCTTTAAATATTTCTTCAAACTCTGGAAAACAAATATTTATTAATCTTTTATATCTATTTTTGCAACTAACATTTAATTGAGTTAGATAAAAATATTGTCTTGTCAGTACTTTCAAATTAGCATATAAATCTTTCTTCGATAAATCGTGATATTCTACTTCGTTTTTAAATGATAGATTACTGTTAGTTCTATAAATATTGTTAAATCCTCTTAATTTGATTTTTTAATTCATCAAAATCTTTTAAATTATGTTTAATTTCTTCTGTTTTCACCATTATTTTATCAAGCTTGTTATATAGATTCTTTGACCTCACTATCTTAAACTAAATTAATAATAGAAATAAAAGTTGAACTGTCAATTTCGTAGATTCTAAGACCTCTGTAATTTGCTGTTCTCACCTAAACTCTTGGTAAATAATTTAACATAAAAAAATAAGATATAAATATTAAATTATTTACATCTTAAAGTATACTTGTAATTTATAATAATAACTTGTGTGAAAATTATTGCTTTTTAGATTTTTCGTCTTTTTTCTTTTTACTCCACCAAGTACCAGTAAGTGTACAATTTCCACCAATAAATATAAATAGTATCATAAATATCCAAAATTCCATATTCTACCTCCTCGTATAAAATTTTTAAACTATAATTTTTTCATTATAAATATTTCAATTATAAAAATAATAAATGTTATTAAACCTGTCAAAATTGTTAACAAAATCTTTTGATAATTTCTTTTTCCTATTTCTTGTTGTACTTCTTCATAAGATAATGACTTATTTTCCATAAAAGCAATAATTTCTTTAAATGTCTGAATATCATTATTCTTTTTGAACTTTTCAATGATTATTGCAGTTACAAATGTTACTACAAAAAACATTGCCCAAATAATAGCACCAATATATCCATCTATCTTAAATAACGGATATGCACTAAACATTAAAATCAACATTTCTACTAGGAAAATATAACTCATTATATTAAATTTTTCTATTTTCTCTTTACTAACTATTTTTTTCATCTCCTCTATATCTCCTTTTATAAAATCATCTAGAGTTACATGAAAAATGTTAGATAACATGGTTAAACTTTTTATATCAGGATAACTTTTATTTGTTTCCCAATTAGATATTGTTTGTCTTGAAACAAATACTTTTAATGCTAATTCATCTTGTGAAATATTTTGTTTTTCTCTATGTTTTTTAATTCTTGCTCCAACATTCATTTTGCACCTCCAATTACATTTTATAATAAAGAAATATTTTTGTCTGTCAAAAGTCTTTGACATTGAGTTATTAGTAATGAAATATAGTAAATATTCTCCTTAATTATAACAAAAAAGAACAAATCATAAACGTGATCTGCTTTATAATTTGTAATTTAGCAATTACTTTGTATTTTCTTCGATGGCTTTCTTACTATTTCTATATAAAGAAAATGTTACAAAATATACTAATACTGGTGGTACTACTAATTTTATTGGACTATCTTCACCCATTATGGTACACATTACTCCTACAATAAATATAAATGCAGATATAATAGATAAAGTTAAAAATATATTCTTCTTTACTTTTTCTCTTTTTAAATTAAACATATATATCACACTTGTAATTTATCTTTTTAGATAATTTAAGACTTTTTCATTAAAATCTTTTGCTTCTT
>CAOJZZ010000010.1 GCA_948466315.1 uncultured Mycoplasmatota bacterium
TACTTAAATTATTAATAGTATTAACTAATCCATCTTTATCACTAGTTAATCCTGACACCAAAGTAGATTTAGTTTCAAAAGTAATTAAGGCTGCCCTATTCTTACTATCTGACAATAAACTATTAACTAACTCAGTAGTATCATTCTTTACTCTATTTAATTTATCTCCATTCATTGAACCAGATACATCTAAGACTAAAATTACATCCGTTGCTTCATTATTAGTCTTCATAACTGTGTCTACATCAAAAGTTATCTCTGCTTCTCCCTTCTTCTTCCATACAGCACTCTTCTTAACTTGCCAAGAACCAGCCTCTTTTGTTTCATAATTAGTATGTTCTGATGTAATAGTAATACTTTTTATTGGAGTAAGAGCAGCTAAAGAAAAAGGAATATAAATAATTAAAGCTATTAATAATACAAAACCTATAGACATTATTATTCTTTTATTTTTACTTTGACTTTTAAAATACTTCATAAATTTATTCTTCATCATACTAACTACCTCTCTTATATATCCTAATATTACCTAAATAATTACAATTATTTTGTTATACCTTGTCGAAAGTATATAATTTAACAATAAAAAATGCCTAAAACTAATCATAAAGTTAACTCCTTTATGATTAATTAAGCTTTTTCTTTTGAAATATAAGTTTTAAAAAGATATGACTAAGTTATTGACTTATTTTACGAATATCATACTTTTTAACTTATTATTATATATTTAATACCTTCTAGACTAAGTTTTGACTAGTAAATAAATTATTTACTATAATAATAGCCTTATTTAATAAATATATGCATACGAAATAGGACACATTTTGTTGATAAAATGCCAAAATTATAGTATATTTGATATAGTAAAGTAGTAAAAATTGAAGGATTTTATCTTCATAAAGGACTAAACTTTGTGACTACATTATCCCCTATAAATAGATATGAATTATAGTGAAGATTATAGTAATAATCTATTAAAAATAGTATTTTCACATAATAAAAGAAGTTTATGTATAGACATTTACTTCTAAATATTTTTTAAATCTATTTAAATTATATTATTAGATATATATTAAGAAAATTCTTGTTAATTTTATAATTAAAACTCTTTTTGTTGATAAATTTTTCTAGTAACAAAATATGATGGAATTAAGATAATAATTACTGCTAATAAAAATATTAAATGAATATGATTAGTAAAAAGTAATATAATTTCTTTTGGTATTTTTATATATTTTTTCAAAATACTCAGAGACATAACTGTACTAAATACCCCTACAAAAATAGCAATTCTTCCTTTTTCTACTCCATATTTAAATATTATAGGATACATTATAAATTGTAGTAATAACATAGCATAATAAGTAATAAAAGATATTTCTAATAATTCTTTTAAAGAATTATTATTATTTATACTTGTTAATATTGCTACTGCAATTGTTAGCATAAGAGCTAAGCTATTTATTATAATTCCTGATATATATTTAGATTTTATTACGTTTTCTCTTCCCTTTGGTATAGTTATAGCATAAGCATCCCATTTATTATATTCATCATAACTAAATGTTGATATAAAAGACATAGTTGAAATAACTGGTAGTATTGTTGACATTATTTGATTATCTTGTAGAGATATAATAGTGTAAATAATGAAAATAATTAGTATAAATTTAAGATTTCCTTTTATTATTAACATATCTTTTTTTATTAAACCTAGCATTATTTTTCCCCCTTAATCATTAGGACCATAAGATTTTCTAGAGTGATTTTATCAATTGTTTTTTCTTTATATTTTTTCTTTTTTTCTTCTTTATTTTTTATTAGTATTTCATAGTAATATTTGTTTTTAGTATAAGAAATAATATCTTGTTTTTCTATTGTTTTAAAATCAGCTATATCGCATTTTAAAATACCATAATCTTCTAATAAATCATCTTTGTTATCATCTAAAACTATCCTTCCTTGATCGATAAAAACTATTTTATCAGCTATAGTTTCTAAATCTGTAGTAATATGACTGGATATTAAAATGGTATTTTCCTCATTTTGAATAAAATCTAAAAAGATATCTAATAATTCTTTTCTGATAACTGGATCTAATCCACTAGTTGGCTCATCTAATATTAACAGTTTAGGATTATGAGATAGTGCGGTGGCTAGTTCTAGCTTTTTACGCATTCCTTTAGAAAAGGTATTTATTTTTTTATTTATAGGAAGTTTAAACTTTTCTAAATAGTTTTTATAAAGATTAGAATCCCATTTTTTATAAATATCTTTCATAATACTGTTAATGTCTTTTGGAGTTAGCACTTCTGGAAAAAACATATTATCTAAAACTACTCCTATTTCTTCTTTAAGATTCGATTCTTCTTGTAAATAGTCTTTATTCCATATTTTTATTGTACCTTTATCTTTTTTTATAATATTTAATAATAATTTTATTAGTGTTGTTTTTCCAGCTCCATTTTCTCCAATTAAGCCAACAATAGTACCACTTGGTATTGTTAAGCTTATTTTTCCTAATTCGAACTTGTTATCATAACTTTTTACTAAATCTTTTATTTCTATAGCATTTTTCATTAACTCATCTCCCATAAAATATTTATTAAATCTAAAATTTCTTTTTTTTCAATATTATACTTATTTGATATATTGATTACTTTTGATAAATATTCTTCTATTTCTTTTTGTTTTTGTTCCTTAATCAAAGCCATATTTTTAGGAGCAACAAAACTACCTTTTCCCTGTCTAGTAATGATGTAGCCTTCTTTTTCTAGTTCATCATAGGCTTTTTTTACAGTCATAATACTAATTCTTATTTCTTTAGCAAGACTTCTAATTGATGGAAGAGGTTCATCACTTTCTAATTCAGAAGATACTATTTGATTTATTATAGTATTTTTTATTTGTTCATAGATAGGAACACTACTTGTGTTACTTATTATTATTTTCATATTTTCTCCTTGACTGTTATATTTATATTATAACAGTGCATAACTTTTGTCAATGATATTTCATAATAAAAAAATAGTAAATTTGAATTACTATTATTTTTTACCTATATAAGTAATTTTAGCATAGCCATTTCCTTTTTTGGCATAATTACTTATCGGATTTTCAGATACATTAGTAGTTGAGATGGTCTTTGTTGATTCTTCATTTGATTCTGAACAATTAAAACAATACATATTTTTATTTGTTAATTCTTTGTTACTGATATAACCTGAACCTCCTGCTCCAGGTGCAAAGTTACCACTGCCACCACCATAGTAACCTCCTCCGCCTCCTGAACTATTTCCGCAGCTACCTAAAATACCGAAACCTCCTTGTCCAAAAGATCCTGAACCTGCTATATTTGTATCGTAACTACTACCTCCTGAACCTCCAGATATTTGAGTTCCACCTGTTGGTTGTAATTTATATCTATGAGATACATTAGTCCAATCAGCTGTATTTCCAATATAACCACCACCTGATGCACCTGAACCATAGGCACCACTTGAAAAATAATAAGCTCCTCCGCCACCTCCTGCTACAATATAAATATTATTAACTTTATCAGATAATTGAGATATTATTCCTGATGAAGTTGAAATATGTGTTGCTCCACCACCTGAACCACCATATCTAATTTGATAACAATAATCAGTAGCGCCTTTTCCTCCACCATTATAACCACCTTCTGCTAAGCTATGAGTACTTGTATAAGGACCCATAGTCCCTGCTCCTCCAACATTTATATACAATAAACTATCTTTATTAAAAAATGATTCTCCACTTGAATATCCACCATAGCCACCAATAAATGAACTATTATGAGTAGCTCCTTGGGCTCCCCACACTTCTAATTTATATACACCATTATAAGGAACACTAAACTCTTGTTCATTACCTGTATAATTAAATGACCATTCTTTTATTATTTCTTGAAATGTATATTTTAGAACTAATGTTGTCTTATTATCAGAATTATTTTCTGTCGTTGTAAACTTTATTTTAAAAATATGTGTAGTTTCTCCAGTTATTAGTGTTCCTTTTTCTATATCAATTAGTTCATACTTGATATCACTATTAGAATAAGATTCTTCTATTATTTCTGTTACTTCATAATCTATATCACTTTTATTTGTAATAGTTATTTCATAAATCATAACAGATTCACTACTTGGAAGAGTTACTTGCATACTAGTAGTATTTTTAGAATAATCACTACTATATGTCTCATAAGCATCATTTAACTGTTCTAATACTTTAACATCAGTAATTCTGATATTCTTATCTATTCTAATATGAGCATCTCCATTTATAAACATTTCAGTATTCAAAGCACTATAAACTATAGAATTAAATATTACTATTAAAAATATTATTACTACTAATAAGTTCTTATTATTCATATCTATCACCATTTTTTCCATTTTAAATATCAAAAAGTTTATTCCTTTATGACTTATAATATTTTTATATTGTAAAATAACAAATAAAAAAATCGTGACTAGTACCACGACTAAAATATACTTTTATATTGTTATTTTTGGTTAAATATATTATTAGTATATTATACTTAAAATTGACTACTTTTATTTGTTTATAAAAAATAAAAGTATTATCTAATAAGGAGAATTAATTAGGATATTGCTAAAGTGACTATTTTTATATTATAATTATTATGGTAACAATAAAAGAAATAATTAACTTATCATAAAGGAATAAACTTTGTGAGATATACATTTATTAGTAATAATTTAATAAAATCACAAGTAAAAAGAGCTATTAAAAATATCCTTAACAGCTCTTTTTATTCATACATAATAATACATTGAATGTTTTTATCTATTGCTTCTTTAAAATTTTTAGCATCTTCTAGTGTACCAACTATTGTTTTATAATGAATAGGCACTACGATTTGGGGTTTTATTTTATTAGTAAGAGTAACTGCTTCTTGATAAGTCATAGTATAAGTCCCTCCAATAGGTAGAAAGCTAACATCACATTTTACTTGTTCGTTTTCTTCAGTTATATCAGTATCTCCTGCTATAAAATATCTTATATTGTTAATAGTTATGATATATCCTAACCAGTTATTTTCTTTAGGGTGAAAATCTTTATTAATATTATAACTTGGTATAGTTTCTATCTTTATACCCTCTATATTATAAGTCCTCATTGGCTCTAATAAATAGAGATTTTCTTTTGAACATACTTCTTCTAAACTTTTTTTCATAGATAACGGACCTATTATTTTAGTTTCTTTTTTTCTGACCTTTTCTATATCTTCTTTAGAAAAATGATCATAATGATCATGAGTTATAAAGATTAAATCTGCATCAAAACTATTTTTAGTTATTTTATATGGATCAAAGTATATTATTTTATCACTTTTTATTTTTATACTACTTTGACAATAGACTTCAACATTATCTAACATTTATTGCCTTCTTTCTATATATAATTATTCATCAATATCAATTAATTCATATTCTTTAGTTCCTATTCCCTGTTTTTCTGCACTATCAATAGTTAAAAGTCCATTTCTAGATTCGATTCTTTCTATTAGATGATCTTTTCCAGAATCTTGTGAGTTATATACTAAATCAATACAAGCTTGGTCTAGAGCTACTGGATCAGTAGATATTAATATTCCAATATCTTTCATACATGGGTCTTCTGCTACTTTACAGCAATCACAATCAACTGACATATTAACCATAGCATTAATAAAGATAATATTTCCTTTATAAAAATCAGTAATGGTTTTAGCAGAATCAGCCATTGATTTTAAGAAAGAGTCATGATCTGCTGTAAACATATCTTCTTCTGTTGGATTTTCTTTACCATTTGTGTGGATATTTAATTTTCCAGCAGTTGATGCTAGTCCTATTGAAATATTTTTTATAGCTCCTCCAAAACCGCCCATTGGATGTCCCTTGAAATGAGATAATACTAACATAGAATCATAATTCTTCATTTTTGCACCAACTATATTTTTCTTAATAATCTCACCATTTTTATTTTCCAAAATATCATCACTATCACTATCTAGAATATCTACTTTAAAATATTTACTCCAACCATGATCTTCCATTAATTTTAGATGTTTATCAGTTGTGTTTCTTGCTCCTTCATAAGCAGTATTACATTCTACTACAGTTCCTTTTAAATGCTCAATAATATCTTTAACAAAATTAGGTTTCATATAATTTTGATTACCAGCTTCTCCAGAATGTAGTTTTATCGCAACATTTCCTTTTAATTCTACTCCTAATTTGTCATATAGTTTTACTAGACTTTCACTTGTAATTTTCTTTGTAAAATATACTTTTGCTTTTTCCATATCTTTCATCCTTTCTAACTTTATATTTTTTAAATATTAATATTAACTATTCTCCTTAATTAATATAATTTTAACATAATTATTTCTATTTCTGGAATATTATTTTTACTTTCCTTTCATTTTTATTATTAACAAAATTTTTTAATTATCACCACTAATTTTATATAAATCATAATTTAATTGGGCTACTGCTAATTCAATAGTCATTATTTTTTCACTATCATTTAACTCTTTATCTTCTTTTAAAATTTTAACTATTTTATCAGCAACTTTAATAATTTCATCTTTGTTATCTAATAAATTAATTTTATCTAGCATGTAATTCATTTTATCACCTCTACTTCTAGCACTACTTTTGTTGTTTTATAATACTATAATCTTTTTTATAAATTATAATATTTATTAACTTTATTATTATACTATTTTGATATTTTATTTACAACTATATCCATTATTTCTCATCCTTGCCATTAATTCTCCTTCAGTATAATTATCACCAATACTAAAAGTAATTACATCATTACTTTTAGTATTAGTATTTATTTTTATTTGCAAATCATTAGTATTTAAAAATTCTATATTATTTAGAATAATAGTCTCATTTTTATCAATTAATATAGTAGCAACTACTCTATCATTTTTCTTAGTTACTTTTACTTTTTCCTTATCCAAATAATCATATGATTTTTCTAAAGAAAACTTTATACTATCTAAATATTTATCATTTTTTAAATAATTTTCTGGTAAAATTATTTCTTTTTTTAACTCAATCTTTTGAAGTTTATTTCCTTCTAATTTACTACTTATTTCTTCTTTTATATTAATACCTAAATTATCATTTATACTATTACTACACTTTATATCAGGCTGTTTAATAGTTGCAAAAAGATAAATTATAATTATGATAATTAATACAGTCATTATTATGGGGAATATTTTATTTTTATCTGACACAGTTAACCTCCTCTTTACTTTTATTATAACAATATAACCTCAATAGTCAAGGTTTGAAAATTAATAAATTACTATATACTTATTTATATTATTTTTTCATAATAAAAAGCACTATAATGTGCCCTTATTATTTTATTTCTATAACTTTTTTATTTTCTACTTGTTCTTTTTTAGGAATAGTAATCTTTAAAACTCCATTACTAAATTCAGCATCTATTCTTTCTTCATCTAAATCTCCTAAATAAAAGCTTCTTTCATACTTTCCATAAGTTCTTTCACGTCTAATATAGTTCTTATTTTTATTTTCTTCGTTTATTTCATTAGTTTTTTCAGCTTTTATTGATAGATAACCATCTTTTGTTTCTAATGAAATATCTTCTTTTGAGTAACCTGGAATATCCATTTCTATATTATAAATTCCATTCTTCTCATAAATATCGCATTTCATATTTTGCTCTCTTTTAGTAGAAATAAAGTCATCAAAAATATCATCTAAATAAAATTTTCTTGGTATTAAATCCATATTATCATCTTCCTTTCAAATACAACTACATTGTAGCACTCTTTTTAGCACTTGTCAAGTGTAAGTGCTAAGATTATTTCTACTATTATTTTGCATAAAAAGAGTTGATTTATACATTAAAGTTTTACAGGGCTTAAATTATATTATGTTAGTATAATTAAAGTATTAATGTCTTTAATACTTTGGGATTTTAATTGGTATTTTATAGTCGCTGTTTTAATTTCTCTAAAATTTTACCTTCCTTTCTTGAAACTTGAACTTGACTCATACCTAATTCATAACTTGCTTCTGTTTGTGTTAATTCCTCATAATAACGAGCTAATATTAGCGCTCTTTCTTCTGGTTGTAATTTCATTACTTCTGTTTTTAAATCTAGAATATCTTCTTGCATACCTGTTTCTTGTGTTTGTATACTGTTGTAGAAGTCACTACTTTCCTCATCATAGGTATAATCTAGACTTTTGACATCTTGAACTAGAAGTGAGGCTTCATTTATTTTTTCTTCATCTATTTCTAGAAAAAGAGAAATTTCTGTTGTCGTTGGTTCTCTTCCTAGTCTTTGACGCATAACATCTTTTGTTTTTTCGATACTGCTATTTAATTTTAATATGTCTTTACTTACTCTGATTGTTTTATTTTCTCTTATATATTTTAGAACTTCTCCTTTGATGTAATAATAAGCATAGCTTGAAAATTTAACATCAAAATTACTATCGAATTTATCATAGGCTTGAATTAATCCTAACATACCTACTTGATATAAGTCATCTAGATCAAAATAAGCACTATATTTTTTGATAATACTATATATCAAATTCTCATACTCTAAAATATTTTCCATATTCCTCCCTTACACACTTAATAATTTAATAGCATCTAATTCACTATTTGTATAAAATATTTTTTCCTGCATTCCTATTTTTTTTCGATAAATATCGTTTAAGCCACACATAACAACATTGCCACAACTTAAAAATATTTCTACTAATTTGTTTTCTAACCAAGTAATGGTTTTATATTCAATATTTTTTAAGTTTTTGAAATTGAAAACAAAAAAGTGCATACCTTGTTTATACAATAAGTAATTTAATTCATTTTCTAAATCAGTTACTGTATTAGTAGTTAATTCTCCTTCTAACATTATAAATATAATTCCATTAATCACATCTGTTTCTACTTCTAACAATCTAATCACCTCTTTTCACACAATATAAAGTAACTTTTTATAATGTGCTAGTGTTTCGACAAAGCTTGTCAAAAGAAACGTTCGACAAAGTTTCGCCTTTTAGACTAAAGTTTATTTTTATGCAAAAGAAAAAAGTAACATCAATAAATGACATTACTTTGAAATGATATTGTAATTAAATTTTTTGGAGAAGTTCATTTACAGTAACTGAAGGTATTCCCAGAAGTGGTATTCTAAATTTTTCTTGACCTATAACTAGTTTGCTCTTTACATAGAAATCATCTTCTTTTTTATTAAAGTCTCCTTTAGTTTTATAATAGATGCTTCCATTATTTTTAATAACTCTAGTTATTCTATGTACTATTATTTTACCTTTTACTGCAAAAGCAACTATATCATTTACTTTATATTCTTTTTTTCTTTTATCTATAATAATAGCATCACCTTTATTAATAGTACCAGTCATAGAACCAGAGGCAATAGCTAACATACTGTATCTTCCAAAACCAAAGACTAGGTAGGTAAGTAATATTACATTAACTATTATAATTATGCTGATTACTCTATACATAGTATAATTTCTATTATTATATTTATAAACAGGCATTTTTTTAACTTACTTATCATATTATAAAATCTCCACTATTCTTGCTAAGAAAACACAGATTATTACAGAAATATAAATGTTAAAGGAAAAACTGATAAAAATTGTCAACTTTTAACTTTGACATTTTTAGGTTTTTACATTGACATTTACACCTTTATAGTGCCACGAAATGTTTTTCGTGGCATTTAAGAGCAAAAGTATGGGACTAACTACTCAACTTATCATGATTTGATATGGATTAGAGACAGTCCCATCTCCACCATTTACCGTAGTCCCAGGCTTCAAGGATAATGCCGGCCGGACGCCGCCCGAATTAGACACGCGGCTGATGTCCAGGATACCACTGCTGCGCACGTGGGACTCATAAGCGCCGCCGTTGCTGACGAAGGAATCAGGCGAGAGAGACCACCAGTATATCTCAGCAGTTAGATAACCACTCTGGGTATATCCTTGATATCCATGTCCTGCTAAGGTTAATTCATCTGCTGTTAATAACGCTACTGGATATTTTAATAAGCCATTTCCATTGCTACTACTTACTGTATATTTATCACTTGTATTTGGGCATATTATACTTGGTTTAAATGATTTTAATCTTCCATATGCTCCATAATCTATATTATTTCCATTCTGTGAATATATACTTCTATCATTACACCAAATAGTATCTTCTAACATTCCTGTATAACTAGTCATATTTTTTGAATACCAATCATCGATATAGGCTTTTATTGTAGAATCAGTATTAGTATCATAGGTATAGCCTACGTATTTTGAATCATCATAACTATTAT
This sequence comes from uncultured Mycoplasmatota bacterium, assembly GCA_948466315.1. GTDB lineage: Bacteria > Bacillota_I > Bacilli_A > RF39 > UBA660 > CAOJZZ01. The sequence goes on from CAOJZZ010000010.1 coordinate 10,399, forward strand.
TAAATGTACTGCCACCTATCTGACTTGCTGTTCTTTTATTATTACAACTTCCATCACTAGCTGGTACTCCATTATAAATTAGCTTTACTCCTCCTGTAGAAGTTGTTCTTACCATTTTCCAACAAAAGCTCGCGAATTTTACATTATTATTACTTACTATTCCACGATAATAATATACTGGATACTTATCACTATTTGTACTATTCATTTTATATACCCCTGATGTTGCTTCTGTTGGTGCTACTCCAAAATTAATATTAGTATCTAAACCTTTGGATGACTTTGCTATTAAATCATACAAATCTTTAATAGGATAAAATTGTAAATCTCCTGATATCATCAAATTAGCATTAATAGCAGAATACCCTATACTAACAAAACTTACAAATACCAATGATAATAACAATAGTATAATATTTACTGTTTTATAATTCGTATTTTTTTTAACATATAAATCATTTTTATCCATTAAATCACCTTTTTTAATAATTGCCAATCGTTAGTATTTGTGTGATATTTTTTTATATTCTTTTACTTTGTAATTTAACAAATTATTTTCTGTTATTTTGTCTAATTTCCTATAAACTAGAATTATACTAGTAAAATAAGTATTATTAAATCAATATAAAGTCTAAAACAAATCACAAAGGTATTTACTTTATGATTTGTTTTATTTTTTCACTTTAAATTTAAGTTTTATAATATTTTGACTAATATATTGACTGGTTTTAATATTTTTCTATTATTTATTAATTTTAATTCATTTATACTTATATAATTATTGTTAAGACTAGAATCTGACTATAAAATAAAGACTTTCTAGTTAAATTTTGTTAAAAACTAGTAAAAAAATTTTAATATAACATCAAAACTAATTGATAAAAGAGTTGAATTATAGTATATTTAGTATAGTAAAGAGTAAATAATTGAAGAATTTTATCTTCATAAAGTAAATACCTTTGTGAGAACATTTATCATATAAAATAGACAAGATTTATATAAAATAAAAAGTACCTTACAGTACCTTGTTATTATTAATTTAATTTAAAGGTTTGAGGGGCTTTTTTATATACTAAAATTAGAGCTACTACCATATAAATTATTGTTAGTATTGAACCTATAATAGAAAAAGTTATGGTTGAGGTAGTTATACCACTTATTTTATAAGAAGCAATATAAGTAATTAAAGATACAATTGAATAAGAAGGCTTTTTTATTTCCATATCCTTATTAAAGGGTTGTAGTAAATAATAAATTACTAAATAATGGACAGAAAAGAAAATACTTAGTACTATAATGAACATACTACTTGTTAGATATTCTAGAATAGTAGCATCTGTTACTATGGATAGTAATATAGTATTACCAAAAGCAATTACTATAGCTGGTAATAAATTAACTTTAATTAGGGTTACTAGTCTTTTTTTAAAAAGATTTAATAAAACTTTTGGCTCTTTATAAAAATTATAAGTAAGCATAGAATGATCACAATTAAAAAACATAGCTTGAGTTATTATAGCTCCACGATTAATAAAATACATAATTATTACAAACCAACCTATTCTATTTAATAAAAAGTTACTAATTGATTTTTCTATATTCACTATATTACTTAATACTAAGGAAACTATGACTATATAAATAATTCCAATAACTAGGGCATAATTTTTACTACTTCTAGATAATATTTCTTTATGTCTTTCAAAGAAAATAGTATTAAATAAATCATATCCTTTTTTACCTTTTAATTTTTTAGCACTAATATTTTTATCTTTTTCTTTTACTTCAAACATAGCTTGTCTTGAGTAAGCCTTGGCGTTTTCTTTGTTCATTACTGTATTCTTATTATTTAGTCTTTTAAAAATCAGACGATAGTCATTAATTTTATTTAAATAAATTAGACTAATAATAGATAAAGGAAGAGAGATAATAGTACTTAGTATAATTATACTATTAGAAGTGGTTATTTTTATTAAAGGTAAGAGAGTTAATCCTAAAAAAACACCTAATACTAATAAATAAAGACTGGTATTATTATACCAAATATAATTAAATTTCTTATAATACATTATATTTAGAGACTCTCCTATTATTCTTGCAGTAAGACTAAATAATACTAATAATAAGCATATTAAATAGGATAAATTTAAAAATTTAGAAAATAGAATAAAAAAAATACTATTTAATATAAAAGATAAGAATAATCTTAATAATAAATTACTTTGTAAATACTTTTTGGCATTCATATTAAAAAGTATAATAGATAAATACTTTTTAATACTAGTATTTAGTAAACCATTATTAATAAATAAACCAATAATTGTAAAGATAAAATAAAGATGAATAAAAGTTTCACTTATACTTTTTGGAGATAAAAATTTACTTAATTCATAAATTAATAGAAAATAGAAAAAGCGAAATGTTAATAGTCTTAGTATTGATAAAAATAGACTTAATATAGTAAGTATATTTTTAATACTTTTACTTTTATAAATATCTTCTGTTAATAAGTCTTTAAATATAGGAAGAGTTCTTAGTGTATATAAAAAAGCATTTATAGCATAGGCTATATCTATTTTTAAAGTCATTTTTAAACAGTTAAACATGTTGTTCATCCTTTAATGATTCAATTATTTTATCTTTATATTTTTTAGTATTTAAGTTGTTTTTTTCTACTAATTCTAACTTATGATGGTTTAGTATTACAATGGAATCACATAAATCTAAGGCAAGTTCTAAGATATGAGTAGAAAAGATAATAATGTGATCTTTTTTTAGAGATTTTAATAATTTTTTCATTTCATCTTGGATTATGATATCAAGAGAAGTAAGAGGTTCATCTAAGAGAATAACTTTAGGATTAGCAATTATATTAATTAGTATTTGAATTTTATTTTTCATACCATGAGAGTATTCTTTTAGGAGTTTTTCCTGGTCTTTTTCCTCGATACCTACTAATTCAAAGTATTCATCTATACTTTTATTTATTTTATCATTATCAGAATTTATTTCTAAAAAGAAAGTTAGAAATTCTTTAGCAGTTAGAAACTCTGGAACGATAGGAGTTGATATAACATAGCCAATGTCTTTAGTTTGTAATTTATTTTTACCATATTCATCTTCTAAATAAAATTCACCTGAATCAGTTTCTATATCTTCATTTAAGCAATTAAAAAGTGTAGTTTTTCCAGCTCCATTTCTACCTATAAGTCCATAAATTTTTCCTTCTTCAAATGTAAAATTTATATCTTCTAAAACAATAGATTGATTATAACTTTTGGATAATTCTTTTATTTCTAGTTTCATATATTCAATCGAGTAAGTAAAACTCGACTACTCCTTTCTTTTAACTATAATCTCCTGTTAATTTTAAGGATAATTATTTATTTTAAATTAAGATATTTACTTATTCATTTGTTTAATAATTTTTTAATCGTATAATATATTTAGGAATATTTAGTTAGTTTAGGTACTATCCCTTTTTCTAATTATTAGTGAAAGGGGGTGAAATTATGAGAAAGACAGAGAAATATCTTTGTACCATCATAATACTCCTTATTATTGTGATTTTAATCATACTAATAAAAATAGTACCAACTGTGTAAGTCGGTACCTTCCTAATTCTTGGGATAGTACCTAACTCTTCAAAACTAGATATTCCCTTTTTTATAGTATGAAGTTTCCTCCATCTGTATACAATATAGCATGAATTTACTAAAAATTCAATTACTTTTATTTTGTCTATTTATAAAAACTATTTGCATAGTAACTAGCTAGAAAAGTATTAGCTTTTATAAGTTATTTAAATGTTTAATAGTTTCTAAAATTTATAAATCTTTCTTAAATAAAAATATTTACTTATTTACTAATTCATTTGTTTGATAATTTTTTAATCGTATAATATATTTAGGAATATTTAGTTAGTTTAGGTACTATCCCTTTTTCTAATTATTAGTGAAAGGGGGTGAAATTATGAGAAAGACAGAGAAATATCTTTGTACCATCATAATACTCCTTATTATTGTGATTTTAATCATACTAATAAAAATAGTACCAACTGTGTAAGTCGGTACCTTCCTAATTCTTGGGATAGTACCTAACTCTTCAAAACTAGATATTCCCTTTTTTATAGTATGAAGTTTCCTCCATCTGTATACAATATAGCATGAATTTATTGAAAATTCAATTATTTTTATGTGGTTATTTTTTTACTTACTTCTTCGCCTCTTTTTATCTTGATAATTATTTATTTTGATTTTTGACAAAATTATAAGAGTCTTTACACATTTCTTCTAATGTTTTAACAGCTTCCCAATTGAGTTCTTTTTTAGCTTTTGTTGGATCAGCATAGCAAGCTGCTATATCTCCTTTTCTTCTTGCTACTATGGTATAGGGAATAATAACATTATTTACTTTTTCAAATGCTTTTACTACTTCTAAAACACTATAACCTTTTCCTGTGCCTAAATTATAATAATTTATTCCTTCAGTGTTATTTACTTTATCTAAAGCTTTTAAGTGACCATTTGCTAAGTCTACAACATGAATATAATCTCTTACACCTGTACCATCCTTGGTATCATAATCATTACCAAAAATATTAAGACTGTCTAATTTTTTAACAGCAACCTTCATAATATAAGGCATAAGATTATTAGGAATACCATTTGGATCCTCACCTAAAAGAGCACTTTCATGGGCCCCTATAGGATTAAAATATCTTAAAATAATTACAGAAAAAGTAGGATCAGCTAGGCAAATATCTTTTAATATTCTTTCAGTCATTAATTTTGTCGTTCCATAAGGATTAGTTGTAGATAGTGGAAAATCTTCTTTTATTGGGAGTTCTTTAGGAGAACCATATACTGTTGCGCTAGAAGAATAAACTAGCTTATTACAATGATGCTTTTTCATTATTTTACATAGTTTTATAGTTGAAATAAGATTATTCTCGTAGTATAAAATAGGTTTTTCTACTGATTCACCTACTGCTTTATAAGCAGCAAAGTGAATAACAGCATCTATTTTTTCATTACTAAATATTTTATCTAATTCTTCCTCGTTGCAGACATCTGCTTGATAAAATTTTAAATTTTTATTAGTAATTTTTTTTATTTTATCAATAACAGAAATATCAGAATTAGATAATTTGTCAACAACTACTACTTCATAATTTTCCTCTAATAAAGAAACACATGTATGACTTCCAATAAAACCTAAGCCTCCAGTTACTAATATTTTCATATTTGATAATCACCATATAATCAATTTTATAGAAATAACTAATCTACTAAATTGATCCTTTCTATTTATATTTTTTATATAACAATTTATTTTAATATAATAATATCATAAATACCTTATAAGTATAAATTGTTATATTCTTTAATAGCTAGGAACATTTCTCTAGCAATTTTTTTATCTATACTACCATTTTCTAGGCTATTATTCAAGAAATTTTCTAACTCCTCAAATTTTATATATAGTAAATTAAAATCTGTTTTACGTTCTAATTCATCGTAATTTGTTTTTGATTTGTCTGGTGATTTATCAGTAAATAAACGATAATAATATATTTTATTACAAACTTTTTTATTACTATTAAAATAGTTGGTATCATATGTTTTTATTAATAAATAAGGACCGTTGTTTATAGAAATATCAATTCCAGTTTCTTCTTTTATTTCTCTAGATAATGTTTTTTCTAAGGATTCTTCCGTTTTATGATGTCCCCCTGGAAATTGATATGTGTTATTATTATGAGCTAGAAGAATTTCTTCATTGCTATTAAACATTAGTGCTTTAACCCTAACTACTTCATATTGAATTTCTTCCTCTGTTAAGTTATGATCATTAATAAATATTTGCTTCATACTACACTTCCTTTAGTATATATATCTTTCCCAATACTCTGTTACGCTTGGACTTACTGATGATAGAAAATAGTCTAGTTGTTCGGCCATATATTTAGCCTTTAACCATACTGTTTTACCACGATTTAGACAACTTGCTTTACTACTAGCCATCATATATTCGAATGTCGAGGCTCTATCTTCATATTCATCAGTTTGGGCATAGTCATTTACAAAAAATGAATCTTCTGAGAACGTTCTATTATAGGAATAATCAGCGTTTATATTACCATAAGAAAAGTTATTAGGGTTAAAGTTATTCCAAGAGTTATAACTTCCACCTCTTTCTTCTATATAATAATCTATGTAGTGAAAGACCTCATGGTTTAAGGTATCAGCTAAAGTAAAATCTGTCGCTATAGAGATTAAGACTTTAGATTTAGTATGATCTGTTACTCCTGTTACGTTATCTTTAGAATATGATTTGATTAGGTAAATTGTTAAAGGGTAACCTTCATCTTTTATTTCTTTGAAAAAATTCTCGGGATATAATGCTAGGACTTGTTGTAGACTATTTAGAGAATTTTTTATATGTTCGTTTTCAGTAAGTTTTACTGTACTTAATCCTGCTACACTGTAGTTTTCAGTTTCTTTACCATATTTCACAATAATTCCATATGTATTTTGAATAGTATTTCTTAAGTTGTTATTTTCCTCTTCTAGTGTTGCTATAGGAGACTCTAGTTTATTGTTTGAATCAATATTTTCATTGGTATCGTTTTGATTAGGTGGTCTTGTAATTGGTTGTTTAGTAGTTGAAGATGAGGGAGGATTTTCTTGAGGTGGAGTGTTTGTTTCATTAGTATTATCTGTTGTTGTCACACTAACATTATTTTTCTTATCCTCAATTACTATTCTAGTATCTTTAATAGGATCCAATAATTTAGGATTTTCCTTTATATAAACTATTGTACCTATTATTATTAATATGAATGAGAAGGCAATCAACATTTTAGCAAGCTTTAAGCTAGGTTTTTTAATCATCTTTTACCTCCTCTATTCTACTATAGACATTATAACAAAATAAGCTTTAAAAATCTATAATACTATACAAAGAATTACAGTATTTTATTTTTAAAGCTAACTTTTATTTTAATAAGAAAAAAGCTATCAATTTTGTTAATCGATAACTTTTTTATACTTTTTATTTTGATTTTGTTTGAGTAGTCGCTGCTTGATTTTGATATGATTCTTCTACCATTTTAGTTAGCTCGTTACCATATTTTCCTTGTTTATAATTTGTTTGAGTAGTTTGAGAAACTTTTGTTGCTAGTAAGGCGGCTGAGGCAGTAGAGGCTAAAGTAGTATACATATCACTAGGAATGGATTTTAATACCTCCATTTCAACTGGTGATAATCCTTTTAGACTTTTTCCAAGTTTGGTTACTTCAACCATTCCTTCATTCATTTTTAGAATTGCCTCTGGATTACTAATAATATTTTCAATAGCTCTATTGTAACCTTCCATATCTAGAAGTGGATGGTTTTGAGCATAGCTTTCAAAATTTGGTAAAGTATCTTTAAGTTGTTCTTGTAATATTTGATTATTTTTAGAACTTACATTAGCTATTTCTTTAATAGCTTGTTGAGCAGTAATTTCTTTAGCAGCTTGTCTTGAAGCAATATCTTCAAATTGTTGTTTTGTTGAATCAAATAATTGATGTGTTGCATCGTGACTTAAGGCGTCTGCTTGTTCATAATTTGGATCACCAATTCGCCATTTATGATCATTTAAATCAGCTCTTTCACGTAAGTTTCCGAAGTTTAAAGTATCACTATAAGCATTTTCTTGCATACCTTCATTAAAATCTTTACGTTTTCTAGTAATTTCTTTACCTGTTTTATGTACTTGTTCCATTACTGCTTCATTTTGTTCATTTACACTAGTAGCTCTTTTTTGTTCTTGATCTAATAGTTGCTGATCATCATATTTATGCGTTTTTACGGCATTATAAGTACCTATTGCTGCACTTACTACAGCTACTGTTGTTAAAACATCTTTTACTAATGGATCATCACGATAATCAAGTCTATTTATTAATGGGGTGTAGTATCTTGAGCCTTTTGAATACTTACCAAAGAAACCCTGTTCTATATTAGTACTTTGACTTTTTAATTGTTCCCAAGCAATGAAAGTATTCAAAGCATCCTCATCATTTCCTTTTTGAATTGCTTCTTTTTCTTTTTTAGAATATTCTGCTTCTTGAGCTCCTAATTCATCATCCCAAACTGATCTTTTCGCTCTAATTTTTCCTACTAAGTTCATTTTAGTTTGAGCTGCCTTTATATCTTGACTAAATCCTTCGGCTCCTCCAGATAAAATTTCAGCTCCTTTTTGTTGATTATTTCTAATTCTTTCTATTAGTTCGGCTTTACCATTATAGTATTTTTGCTTAACTTTTTCTAATTTTTCTTTTTCCTCTTTGGTGGTATTTTCATCTCTTAATCTTTCATTTATAACGCCTATTACACCAAAAGCCTCAAAAGCTTCTCTAAAGTCATTACTAATTTGACTATTAATATTAGATACTTCTTCGTTAGCCATAGCTTGGACTCTCTCATTTAGCATAGTAAGAACTGCCCCTTGTAGTCCTTTTTCATTGGCCTTTCCTAAAACAAGTTCTTTTCTTACTACTTCCATATCTTCATTTGAGAGGTTAGATATTCTTTCTTGTAGTGTTTGCAATCTTTCCTTAGTTGTTTTTAATTTAGGTGTAGAAAGTAATTTGCGTGCTGCTACGATAGAAATACTAAGTAAGGCAGGTACTAGTCTTGATATATTATAAAGAAATTCTCCACTACTTAATTCTTCCTTGAACTGTCTAGCAATACTTAGTTGAGCTGCCTTATATTTTCTATCATCAGAGGCTTTTATTTCTAATCCTTCATTTATTTCTTGAAGAATTTCTTCTAAAGTTCTGTAGTTTTTCTCATTAAGGTTTTTAGTTGGTCCTGGTAAGCCTAATCTATTATCATCGCCAATTACTGGTCCTGGTATTCTTTGAGTATTATCTTCTCCAAGCACTGGTCCTGGTATTCCTAGATTATTTTCTTCTCCAAGCACTGGTCCTGGTATTCCTAGATTATTTTCTTCTCCAAGCACTGGTCCTGGTATTCCTAGATTATTTTCTTCTCCAAGTACTGGTCCTGATATTCCTAACTTATTATTCTTTCCATAATCTCCTGTTTTTATATCAGTTTGTTTTCTCTCTTGTAAACGTGGAAAAATTTTCTCATAAAAATCACTTAAAAACTCCTCATATTCTTTTATTGATTCATCAGCTTTTCTATATCTTGGTCGTGGTATACCATTTTCTTTAATTATATTTTTCTTATCATCATATAAATATATATCTTCATTTTCTAAATTTTCTGAAAATTGAGATATATTTTCATTCTTTTTATCTGCTATTTTACTTCTTTTGTATTCATCTTGTATGGCATTAAGTTGCACCATACTTGCTTCATCATTTTCTTTATCAAATTGCCTCATCATTGCATGGTATGAATTTTTAAATTCCTCTTCTGATAATTTACTAGTATCAATATTTGGATCTAGTAAATTTATCAATTTATTATCCATATTATATTCCCCCTTCATCTTGATCAATTTGTTTTAATACATCTTGAATCATGTCCATTTCTGCCTTTGTTTTAACATCTTCTAATTGCTTAAAACCTAAAATTGGGTCATATGAATTTACATAAATATTCTTTCTACCGTTTTTACTTATAGTACCATCTGTATACCCTATATAATTCTTTCCTAATTCTTCACAAGTAAAAGTAAATAAAATATCACATTCTGTTTCTACACCATTTTTTATTATTTTTAATTTTCCTAAATCGTCTGTATAATCCATATTAAGCCTCCCTTTTGGTATATACTCATATTATTAATTTTAACATTATATATCGTAAAAAGCAAATTTTAATTGATTTTGTCGGAGTATAAATAATTTAATATAGAACTTAATTATTTATTGATATTATGTCATATCAAATTAATTAATAGATAGTATTTTAGTTTATAGTTTTGTACTATTAATAATTTTTCATAGTAAAAGATAGGTGTTTTTAACCTATCTTTTTACGTTACTTTTTAGGTGTTTTCCTTTTAGTTATTATGAAAGATACACCTTTTTTTTCATTTTTAATCGTAATATTATAATTCATCATATTTAAAGTTTTTTTAACAATCGATAGCCCAAGACCAAATTCTCCTTTAATTCCTTTCCGAAAGGGAGTAAAAATGCCTTCAAGAAAATCATTATCGATATTTTCTCCATCATTATATAATACTAATTTATTCTGTTTAGCTGTAATTTTTACAGTAGTATTAGCATAACGCATAAAATTTCCCAAAAGATTGTCAAGAATTGTTTCCCAATTTTCTACTGTTCCAAAATACTTGGATTTTTTATCAATATCAACTATAAAATTAATTTCCTTTCTATGAAATTTGAATTTTTCTACTTCTGTTTTTATAATCTCTTCCATATTTATTGGTACAATTTCTATATTTTTAGAGTCCTTTAAGTAATCTAGTTTATTTAAATAAAGAAGTGAGTGTACTTTTTGCTCTAATTTTGAAGTTTGTTGTTTTATGACTTGAAAGGCTGTTTCTTCATCTTCAACTTCATCCTCAACAGCTTCTATATATGATTTTATAACAGTAAGAGGGGTTTTAAAGTCGTGAGAAATATTTTGATACATTCTATTACGATACTTTTCTTGATTAATTAAAGAAAGTCTCATATCTTCTATAGCTAGAGAAAGGGATCTTATCTCATCATCGACTTCAAAGTCAACCTTATGATTATAATCAGGATTATCAATATTATCAATTTTATTTTTTAATTTTTCAATTTTTCTTACTATTAATGAGGACCAAAGTACTAATATTAGTCCAATTAATAAGAATGTCCCTAAAACTATTGGAAAAATGGCACTTAGTATAGCTGCTTTTGTTTTTCCAATATAATTATCATTTGAAATAGCAACTTTAGTGATTTTATCATTTTTCAAAGTATAATAGTAATAAGTTTTATGATTGTATACAAATTTTCCATATGTATCTTTAATTTTTTCGACTAGTTTTTTTAAATTACCAATAGCAATTACATCATTAATATTATCTGTTGCGACAATATCATTTCCAACGACATAGATATAGGCTACTTCTGTGTTTAGTAATTGGTTGTCAACATCATTATCCATTAATTTTAATGGTTCACTTAAATAGTTATAAATATTAGATTCAGCTACTGGTATTAACATTTTAGGTAGTACTACTCCAAGTGATGTAAAGAGTAATACAAAGGCCAAGCCTATTATAAAAAGTAATTGATTACTTAGTTTGCTTTTTCTTAAATTCATGATAATCTGTACCCATATCCATAAATAGCACTTAGATTTAATTTTGGAAGTTTTTTACGAATTCTTCTTATTAAATCGTCTACTACTCGATCTGATCCAAAATAATCATCTCCCCAAACCTCGTTTAATATCTCCTCTCTCGAAAAACATTTTCCCTTATTCTTTAGGAATAATACAACTAAATCAAATTCTAGCGTTGTTAGTTTGAGTTCTTTTTTTCTAAGAAATATAGTTCTTTTACTAAGATCAATCGAGTACTCATTATAGACTATTAGATTACTATTTTTTTCTTTATAAACACGTTTAATGATTTTATCTACTCTTAATACTAGTTCTTTACTTGAATATGGTTTTGTTATGTAATCATCACTTCCTAATTCTAGTCCTAAAATTTTATCTAAATCTTGATCTCTAGCTGATGTAAATATTACAGGAACATCTTCATCTTTTTCTCTAATTGCTTTAATTACATCATACCCATTTACATCATCTTCTAGCATTATATCTAAAATCCATAAATCTACTTTATTACCAATGTAGTCAATTGCTTCACTACCTTTGGTAAAACAGATTACTTGGTAATCAGCTTTTTCTAAGTAAGTTTTAATAAGATTAGAAAGATCTATTTCATCTTCAACCAAACAAATTGTATACATAAATACCACCTACCAATAGTATATCACTATTTTTATTTTTCTTCTATTAGCTTATATATCAATCTCCTTTCTGCATATTCATCATACCTCTTAAATGTTGCTGAAATATCGTTTATTTATGGGAAATTATGGGATATATAATTTTATCTATTTTTTTCTATTAAAGTTATTTTAGCATGACCATTTTTTCTTTTTGCATAATTACTTATTGGTTCTTCTGATATATTTGTTGTAGAGATTGTTTTAGTGGATTCATCACTTGATTCTTGGCATTTATAGCAATACATCGTTTTATCTTTTAGTAAGGGATTTCCTATATAACCACTTCCACCTCCGCCACTTGACCAGTGTTGATTACCTCCTGAACCACCACCATAGAAGCCACCTCCGCCTCCCCCGCCTGGATCACTTCCAGAAAATGAATTTCCTCCTCGACCGAAGCTTCCATTGCCATATCCTGTTCCACCCTGTGTTTGACTACCACCATAGCCTGGAGTAAAAAGACTTGTACAACCTAGAAATCCGCCCCCTGAACCTCCTATAATTCCACTACTATAATTTGATGCATCCTCTGCTCCGCCTCCTCCTGCTACAATTAATATATCTTCGATATTATTACTATAATTATATAATTCTTGTAGATTATTGTTTAAAGCAATATGAGTTGCTCCTCCACCAGAAGGTGACCCTTTTCCACCACCATTATAGGTGCCTCCTTGCCTACCAACACCAATATATAATTTATCAACATTTTCTAATGAAATTACACCACTACTATACCCACCAACTCCTCCTTCTGCATTTTTCACTGCATTAGTTCCTCCTTGTGCCCCCCAAACCTCAAGTAAGTATTTACCAGTATAAGGGACGTTAAACACTTGAATATTTCCAGTATAGGTAAAATCCCAATAATTTTTAACTTCCTTAAATATATATTTTAAATTAATAATTGTTTGATTATTTTCATTTGATATCGTAGTTAGTTTTATTTTAAATTTATGTGTTGTATTCCCTATAATTATATCTGAAACCTTTAAATCAATGATTTCATACTTTATATTAACATTAGAGTACGATTTTTCTATTATCTCTGATATCTCATAATCAATATCACTTTTATTAGTAATAGTAACTTCATAAGTAATTGTTGAATTAATATTTGGTAATGTTGCATTTATACTAGTTGAATCATGAGAATAATCATTATTATATGTCTCATAAGCTCCATTTTCTTGTTCTAATACTTTTACATTAGTAATGCGAATATCTTTTTCTACTCTAATATGGGCTTCTCCGTTAATAAACATAGAAGAATTTATAGCACTATAAATAATTGAGTTAAATATTATTATAAAAAATATCGTTATAAAAAATAAACTTTTGTTTTTCACCTTTATCACCTTTCCTTTTTTAAAAAAGTTTATTATCAAAAAGTAAAATCCTTTATGAATTTTCATTATTTTACTAGGAAAAGTGAACAAAATAAAAAGTCATGACTAATTTCATGACTAAAATATATTAATAATTTCATTTTATTTAGCTTCTTAAATAGTAGTATTATGTGTTGTTTTTGACTAAATTTATTAATTTATATTTATTAATGTTGTTAACAGAATTTAATTTTATAATAAACTATTGGTAATATGACTAATATTATATTATAATTATTTTAATGATAAATAAAAGAATTATATTATTATCATAAAGGATTTTACTTTATGGGTTTTTTTATAAAAACAATAGCCAGTCCTAGTTTATAAGGACTGAATATAAGGTGTTTATATTTTCAATTATGTCAACATCCTTTATTTCAAAAATTAGCCACTACAATCTAGGATTGAACGAAAATAATTTTAAATATATAAAATCTAAAAAAACTGCTGAAATTTCATATTTCATGCAGTTTTTATTTATTTTCCTTGGCTGCTTTTAATTCTTTATTAAGTTGACTAATTTTGTCATATAGAACTTGTGCTTCTTCTGTTTTACCTTCTTTATATAAGGTATTGGCCTCTTCTAACATTTTTTCAATATCTTCTTGCTTTTGAGTATAGTTTTTTCCATCTATTAATGTTTTATTTTTATTTAATTTGAAATTGACTAAAGCTTCTTGAGTACTTTTTGAATTATTTAGTTTTTCATATTGATTTTTAGTTACTAATATAGCTTTAGGCATATCTTTATTATTTATACGTTTAAAGATTATTTGTTCTACTTCCTCTTCTGTACCTAATTTCTCTTCTAGTGGTGGCCTTTCTTCTTTTTCTGAGGTAAGCTTTTCTTCTGTAATTGTTTCATCTTCATTCTTTATACCACTTATTGCTGGAATAAGATCACCTATAGAGGCATCAAATTCTTCTTCCATTTCTTCTTCAGACTCTTCTTTTTCTTCCTTTTTTGGTAAAGGTAGATCTTCTTCTAAGGGTGACTCTGTATTTTCTTCTTTAGTAGTTGATTTTTCTTCTACTTTTTTATCTTGAGTTGCTTCTTTATTTTCAGAAGAACCTTCAATTGCTTTTTCAGCTTCTTCTACTGGTGATGTTTCTTCATCTGATGAATTCTCTTCTTCTTTATTTTCTTCTTCTAATGGTAATATTCCATCACCTTCTGAGTTATCTTCCTCTGTATTTTCCTCTTTTACTGGTGTTTCTTCGTCTGATGAATTCTCTTCTTCTACAGTTTCCTCTTCTACTGGTGTTTCTTCGTCTGATGAATTCTCTTCTTCTGCAGTTTCCTCTTCTACTGGTGATGTTTCTTCGTCTGATGAATTCTCTTCTTCTACAGTTTCCTCTTCTACTGGTGTTTCTTCGTCTGATGAATTCTCTTCTTCTGCAGTTTTCTCTTCTACTGGTGTTTCTTCGTCTGATGAATTCTCTTCTTCTACAGTTTTCTCTTCTACTGGTGTTTCTTCGTCTGATGAATTATTTTCTTCTGCAGTTTCCTCTTCTACTGGTGTTTCTTCGTCTGATGAATTATTTTCTTCTACAGTTTCTTCCTCAACTGATGATATCTTCTCATTTTTTGGATTGTTTTTTTCTATATTATCTGTAATTATTTTATCTGGATTAATTGTTTTAATCTCTTTAGCTGGTTCTTTATCAATTTCGTCATTATTTTCTTCTACCAAACTATCCTCTTCAGTTACTTCTTGCTCTTCTGATTTATTATTATCTTGATGATTATTATTTAATGAATTACTTATAACTAAACAATTATTAATGTTTTTTATTTCATTTACTATTTGATTTGATAACACTAATAATTTCTCTATACTATCATTACCTATATCAATAATTTCTTGGGTATTTTCTATATTTGCTTGTAATAAGTTATCTTCTAAAACAGATAATTCTTCTTTTTTTACAGAAATCAAATCAAAAAAAGCCACTTTTAGATTTTGAATTTCCAATTCATATGTATTATTTTCCTCTATCACCTAGACTTACCACCTTTCTTATGAATTTGCAATCTTCTTTAATAAGTGTTGTACATCAACCCACTCAGCATCATTTACAATTTCTTCTAATTTTAATTCATCATTTTCATTTATAATTTTTGATATATATATAATATTATCAGCTTCTGCTCCTTGTTTTTCTCCTTTTGAATAAACAAGGTAATTACGAAGATTATCCTCAGAAATTAGGTAAGTTATTAAATCTACAGTTTCTATTGTACCATCTACATTTTCTATCTTTATCTTTTCTTTTTCTTCCATACACAATCCCTCTATTCTGTTTATTATTATACAAAACTTTTTTTAAGAAGTAAACTACCTAAATAAATGCTTTTAAATAAAAATTCTTTCGTTTCCTTATTTTAAAGAAAATGAAAGAACTTATTTTAATATATAAATTAAAAGTACTATTTTATAACAAACGAAATTAAGAAATAATAGTATGTGCTATTTGCTTATAATAATTTGGTATGGATTAGAAACAGCACCATTAGAAATCGAAATTGAGGCCTTAATACCATATGCATTTGTTTCATAATTACAATGCTACCTAAATACTTTCTATTATTTCGTCATGTATTGTCGAAAATATATAATTTCAATAATAAAAATCACCTAAATTTAATCACAAAGGAGTAAACTTTGTGATAGCAATATTCTCTAAAATTGGACAAATAAATATCATTAAAAAACAATCTAGTAGATAATTTACTTTTTCTCTTACACCACTAAAGCATAACAATTCAATTAAAGAAAGCTCCTCAGGGAATTTACATTAAGAAATTAAAATTAATTAAGTTTTGGATAGAATTAGTAGTTTAAGATAACTCTTTTATTTATTTCATTTGTTTTCTCTCTAAACTGTATAATACGGAAATTTAAGATGCAGGATAAATTCACGAATATAGGGTTTGAAGAATATTTATAGTGAAATTAGTCCAAATAATCACTATAAAACAAAGAAAATATAGTATATTTATATGTTCTGTAAATTTCAAAGTATAGTTACCAAAACTCCTTATAAAGTAAGTAAGTTTATTGTAAAACTTTAGAATTTGTTATTTCATGAATTTATCCTGTTTAAGATATTAAAAGACTATACAATATTATAATTAAATGTTATATCATTTATTGTAATAGGAGTTTACGTGTTATTATGAACTTTGATTATATAGTATTAATTTTAATAATAACAGGAATTTTAGGTGGATTTGGATTTTGGAAATTAATAAAACATTTTAAATACGAATTAAAATTTAAAGAAATTCTGCTTTTTTCAATTCCATTATTAGTACTAGCAATTTTGTGCTTGATTGATTTTAGGTCTTTAAATATAAATATTGATTTCATAATAATTATTGGAATTATTATCATTTATTTTCTTGCCCTATCAATGTTATATTATATCGTCAGTTCTATAAAGTTAAAAAAATATGTTCCTATAAAATTAATAATAGCTTATATTTCTAGATGTATTGTTTTTTCAGGAATTTTACTTATATTATTATACAATTTACTAATAATATAAATTATTTGAGTGCTTTTAGATTATTTTTACTTTATATTGTATTTTGTGTTATATATATCGTTTTACTAGTATTAATAAATGTTACACTTTTCATTATAAAATCTATAAAAAAGAAGATTTTAATTTTAAAAATATAAATTATAATATTAGTATATTTAGTTATTTTAATATATTGACAGCAAGTATAATAATTGGTTTATTTTTTGCTATAGATTATTATAATGGGTTTAATAATAATAAAATGCTAGAACTCCACAAAGAAATAGTAATTGATTATTTGAATAAAGAATATCCTAATTATGATTTTGAAATAACAGACACATATGAAGAAGAAGTTGGTTATTGTCTTTTTGGGTGTAGAACCACTATTATTAAGAATGATATAGTAAATAAAGCAATTAATAAAAATTTTAGTATTAATGTAAAAAAAGAAGATCTAACAATTAGTGATGATGATTTTAAGTATATATTTGAGGAACAGCAACAAAAGGAAAATGATGAATCAAAAAAATTATCTTATACTATTTCTTATAATGGAATTAACTGCCTAACTCCAACATTATATTTATATAATGATAATACTTATAAATATTATTATACTTTTAGTACTGATAATAAAAAAATTGTTCCTAAAACAGGTACATATAATTATGATATTACAAAGATAATAAATAGTATTGAAAAATATGAAGAAAATAGTTTTGAACCATATTTAACAAAAGAAGAAAATGAAAAAACTATACAACCTATAATACAAATACTGAATTACAAAAATTTCTAAAAACTATAGATATAAAATTAGAAATGTGTTTAGAACGTCAGCAATGAAAAGAAAATTGACTATTTATATAATAGTTTAATATTTATTACATAGCATAACAATGAATTACCTCGTGGCAAAACCACGAGGTAGTTATGTTTGTCTTATTAAAAAACTTTAATTGTCCACGATACATTTTATAATAGACTGGTTCAGAAAGATTTTATGAATTATTAAGGTTAAACTGTCAGTTAGTAAGAATTACATAAGGATTACTAGTAGTGCCATTTCCTCCACTTATAGAAATACCCTGTACAAGAGAAACAGAAGGGCGAATCTCACTCAATCTATCAACATCTATAGCACCTATTCCATATTCCATACTAAAAATAAAATAACGAGCACCTTCACCATTAATACCACTAGTTCCAGGGGTCATAAGCCACCAATCTCTTCCTCTAGACAAATAGCTAGTGCCCCCTACCATCATCACCTCATCTAAAGTCAACAATCCTACTGGATATTTTAGTTTTTTATTACCTTTATTACTATTTACTGTATAAGTATATTCGGCATCTTTACAAATAATTGAAGGTTTTTTGGTATTAAATCTATCATAACCACCATAAAAAATCAGTCCTAAGCTATTATTTTCATCAAAATATTCTACTCTATTGCTTTTATCATTACACCATTCAGTATCTTCTAACTTATTTGTATAACTTGTCATATGATATGTATACCATTGATCAATGGTCTCTTTTATTTCAGAATTTGTTCCGTTTTCAAATACATAATTTACAGAATCAGCGGAATCATAGTTTTGATTAAAAAAACTACTAACTACTGTGCTAGTCATAGAATCATTATTACAACTGCCATTTGAAGCTATTTTACCATTATAAATCAACTTAATTCCACCTGTAGATGTTGTTCTAACAATATTCCAACAAAAATTTGCAAATTTTACATTATTATTACTTACTATTCCTCGATAATAATAAACTGGGTACTTATCATTATTTGTACTATTCATTTTATATACTCCTGATGTAGTTGCTGTTGGAGTAGCACTAAAGTCTATATTAGTATCTAATCCTCTTGAGTTACTTGCTATTATTCTATATAAAGTCCTAGCCTCATATTCTAAATCTCCTGACACCGTTAAACTAGCATTTAAAGCTGCATAAGCTATGCCAACAAAAATTACAAGTACTGTTGCTATAGAAGTTGCTAGAATCGTTACTGTTGTGTGATGTATATTTTTTCTAACATGTAAATTATTCTTATCCATTAAATCATTCCTTTTTATAAATATGGTTATTTTTCTAATTTCTAAAAACTAATACAAAATAACTATTTTTAAATCAATTTAAAAAATCACAAAAATAATTACTTTATGAAGAAAAAATTATCTACTTATTTACCCTTTATTGTACTAAATATACTATAATTTAACTCTTTTATCAATTGATTTTTCATTTTAATAAACTTTTCTAATCATTTTTATGTAAATTTAATATAAAAATTACTTATTTAATAGTCAGATCTTAGTCTTAGTAATAATTATATTAATATAAATAAATTAAAATTAACTAAAAATTTGATATAGTAAAGTAACAAAATATGAAGAATTTTATCTTCATAAATTACTTATCTTTGTGAGAATAGCCTCATAAATAACTTATAATAATGTATAAGCAAATGAAAATTAAAACAAAAAAGATATTACAGCTGTCTTTTTTAATGAAAAATGGCTACATATTATCATTAACCAAAATCCACGCCTTGAAGATGTGGATTTTTACTAAATCTAGATTTGTAGAGAATATTTCTAATTTTTAAATATTTTATTCGTAATTATCAGCTTTTACTTCCATAAAGCTCTTAGGATGAGCACAAACTGGACATACTTCTAAAGCTTTTGTTCCATCATAAACATAACCACAATTACGGCATACCCAAATCTTTTCTCCATCCTTTTTAAAGATTCTATCATCCTTAAGATTCTGTAATAGAGTTAAGTATCTTTTTTCATGTTCTTTTTCTATTTCTCCAACCATTTCAAATAGTTTAGCAATACGAGTGAAGCCTTCTTCTTTAGCAGTATTAGCAAACTCTTTATACATTTCAGTCCACTCATAGTTTTCACCCTTAGCAGCATCCTCTAAGTTAATAACTGTAGCAGGAATTTCTCCACCATGTAATTCTTTAAACCATAACTTAGCATGTTCCTTTTCATTGTTTGCAGTTTCTTCAAAGATAGCTGCTAATTGTTCATAACCATCTTTTTTAGCTTTAGATGCATAATAGCTATATTTATTTCTAGCTTGACTTTCTCCTGCAAAAGCAGTCATTAAATTTTGTTCTGTTTTTGATCCAACTAATTCCATTTTTTACCTCTTTCTTTTTTACTTATATTAACTTTCAATATACAAGATTTCTTAAACAAACAACTAAATCATTTATTACAGCAATCATTACAAAGACCTTCACAAATATTAGTTATTTGCTCAACTTTTACAGAATATTTACTCTCAATTTTCTTCTGTAACCTATAATAATCATTATCAAATAAATCAATTATTCTACCACACTTCTTACAAATAAAGTGATCATGTAAAATCATATTACCATCATATCTAATAGCTTCTTCTAAATTAGATATACGTCTTATTTTGCCCTCTTCTACTAATTTATTTACATTTCTATAAACTGTAGCTTGACCAATTGAAGAATCTATTTCTTGTACCATTTGATAGATTTTTTTAATCGTAGGATGAGTTCTATCCTTTAATAAAATATCTAAAATCAATTTTTTTTGTTTGGTATTTCTTTGGTTCATAATAACCTCTTATTGATAATCATTATCAATTTAATTATAACAATTTTTTATATATTGTCAATCATCATTTCTACTTATTTTACCTAAAAGTGTAGCGTTACAATTGATGTGACACCTTTTATATACAAAAAATGCAATAAGTCGT
>CAOJZZ010000011.1 GCA_948466315.1 uncultured Mycoplasmatota bacterium
TTGATGTAGCACCAGCTCCAATGGATATACCAACGGTTGCTCCTAATGTTGATGTAGCACCAGCTCCAATGGATATACCAACGGTTGCTCCTAATGTTGATGTGGCACCAGCCCCAATGGATATACCAACGGTTACTCCTAATGTTGATGTGGCACCAGCTCCAATGGATATACCAACGGTTGCTCCTAATGTTGATGTAGTATCAGCTCCAATTGATGTTCCTACTGTTGAGACTGCTCCGATGGCTACTGGTTTGGAACCTGTAGCAGTAGAAGCAGTTCCCGTTGCTGAGCCACAACCAGTTATTTATGGTGGAGCTAGTCCAATTGTTCCAGATATGTCAATTAATCAAGAACAACCACATCAAATTTATGGTGGAGCTGATCCTTTAGAAAATACTCAATCTATTCCTAAAGTACAGCCTGTTCAACCTGCTGTTTCTCCTGTGCCAGCTATGGTTACTCCTCAGGCGCAACCTTCTGCTATTGAGGTTTCAGCAGTTCAACCAAATGCTTAAAAGTCTTGTGACTTTTTTTCTTTTTAAATATTTTATTTATCAATATGATGTTAATTTAGAAAATAGATTTTGGGTTAATATATAAATGTATTAAGTAATAGTGAATGATGATAAAATATTAGTTTATTACAAAATATTATTTATGAATTGTTAAAAACTTTATGTTCAATGTTAATCGTGATATAATTAATGTAGGTGATATAATGAAGAAGATATCAATATTATCTTTACATCTTGGTTATGGTGGGATCGAAAAATGTGTTGCTGCTTTAGCAAATATGTTATGTGATCAATATGATGTTTCTATCGTTTGCTGTTATAAATTGTATGATGAACCTGTGTTTTTTATAGATCCTAAAGTTCATATAGAATATTTAATGCCAGATTTAAAACCAAATAGGGAAAAATTTCTTGCAGCATTACATAAGAAGAAGATTTTTTCGGCTTTTATAGAGGGAGTTTATAGTACTAAAGTATTAATTCTTAAAAAAAGACGGATGATTCATTATATAAAACATACCTCTTCTGATATTATGATTGCTACTCGTGATATTTTTGATGATTGGTTAGGTGAATATGGTAGTGAGAATATTGTTAAGATTGGTTGGGAACATAATCATTATCATAATGATTTAAAATATGCTGGTAATATTACAAAATCAGCTTGGAATTTGGATTATTTAGTATTAGTATCTAGTTCACTTAAAAATTTTTATAGTAAAGAATTATTTAGGTCTAAATGTAAGTGTATATTTATACCTAATATGATAGATTATATGCCAGATAGTATTGCTCCTTTAGAAAATAAGCGTTTAATTTCTGTTGGGAGATTATCACCAGAGAAGGGTTATTTGGATTTATTGAAAATATATGTTATATTAAAGGAAAAACATCCTGATTGGACATTAGATATTATTGGAGATGGTCCTGAACGAGATAAAATAGAGAAGTTCATAAAGGCACATAATTTGGAAAAACATGTATTTCTTCATGGTTTTCGAAAGAAGGACTATATTGATAAAATGTTGCATGAATCTTCTATTTATCTCATGGCTTCTTATACAGAGTCCTTTGGGATTGTATTGATTGAAGCTATGTCACATGGGGTACCTTGTATTGCTTTTTCTTCAGCTGAGGGAGCTAGGGAATTGATTATAAGTGGTAAAAATGGGTATTTAATTAAAAATCGTAATCATTCTGCTATGATTAAAAAGATTGAGGATTTAATGAATAATTATAATGAACGAAAAAGAATAGGTGATTCTTCAAGGGAAGAAGCGTATAAATATACGAAAGATAATGTTCAAGAAAAGTGGTCTAATATAATAGAAAAGAAGTGATTGTAATGTCAAAAAGAAGAGTTTTGTTTGTAGCTTCAACAGGTGGACATTTAAAAGAATTAATGCAATTAGAAAAAATGTTTAGTAATTATGATTATTTTATTATTACTGAGAAGACAAAATCTAATTTACCTTTAAAGGATAAATATAAAGAAAAACTTTACTTTTTAATGTATGGTACTAAGGATCATAGATTTAGTTATCCTTTTAGACTTTTGTATAATTGTTTCTTGAGTTTGTTTTTTTATTTTAAGATTCATCCAGATTATATTATTACAACTGGTGTTCATACTGCTGGTCCAATTTGTTGTTTAGGTAAAATTTTTGGTACTAGAATTATTTATATCGAAACGTTTGCTAATATTAGTACTAAGACAGTTACAGGGAAGTTACTGTATCCTATTGCTGATAAGTTTATTGTTCAATGGGAAAGTTTAAAGAGATTGTATCCAGACGCTACTTATGGGGGGTGGATTTTTTAATGATATTTGTTACTTTGGGTACACAGGATAAAGGTTTTGTTAGATTACTTCAGGCTATAGATAGAGAAATTTTAAAAGGAAATATTAAGGAAAAGGTAATAGTTCAGGCTGGTTATACTAAATATACATCAAAAAATATGGAGATTTTGGATTTAATTTCTCCTGATGAATTTGATGATTTGATGGATAAGAGTGATTTAGTTATTACACATGGTGGAGCTGGGTCTATTCTTTCAGCTATTAAAAAAGATAAAACAGTAATTGCTGCAGCTAGATTAAAAAAGTATAAGGAACATACTAATGACCATCAAAGACAACTTATTAGAGAATTTTCTGATAAGGGTTATATTTTGGAACTTAGGGATTTTAATAAATTAGATAAATTGTTGGAAAAGGCTAAGGTTTTTAAACCGCGTAAGTTTTTAAGTAATACTGATAATATGATAGCTTTAATAAGTGATTATATTGAAAAGGATAATCATGTTTCTTGGTATAATAAGTGTAGAGAGGTCCTTTTATATTTATTGTTTGGTGGTATGACAACAGTTATTAATATTTTTTCTTTTCTTAGTTTAAGGTATTTTAATATTAGTATTTATATAAGTAACGTTATTGCTTGGGTTGTTTCTGTTTTATTCGCTTTTATTACTAATAAGTTATTTGTGTTTGAAAGTAGAAATAAAACTTTTAAAGATGATATTAGAGAAAGTTTTTATTTTTTTGGATTTAGGATTTTGTCATTATTTTTTGATATGGCATTTATGTTTTTATTAGTTCAGATTCTTTCTGTTCAAGAATTATTTTCGAAAGTGCTTGCTAATATTTTAGTTATTTTATTGAATTATGTTTTTAGCAAAATATTTGTATTTAGAAAATAGTTTGTATAGTATATAAATATTTCGTTTAATATAGTAAGGATGAATAAGTTATATTATATATAATTTGAAAGTTTATATTATTTATTTTTCTTGATTGTTTTGTAGTTTAGAATTTTGTTGATAAATTTGGGTATTTGTTATTGTTTTTTATTTATAATTTTTAACATTACATAAACTTATATTTTTAATTAATATTTTATAGTTATATTGTATTTTTTATTGGAATGCAATATTTTATTTTTATTAAAACTATACAAAAGAAGATTTTTTTGTTATATTTTTAATAGGGTGATGATATGGATATTAAGGATACAAAAAAACTGCCTTTTATTTTAATGGCAATTAGTTTTGTGATGATTGTTTCTGGTTGTGTATCTTCTTTTGTTTTTAATTTACGATCTGATCAGCAGAAAGTTAGAAGTAGGATGACTGAGGTTAGTGATTCTTTTGAGGAATTTAGTACTAATACTTCTTTATTTGAGGAGATGCGTGATGAGTTATATACTAATGTTTTAAAAAGTGTTTATTATGATTCTTTATTTCAGGATGATGAGCTTATAAAAAATAAATTATCTAATTATGAAAATATGGTGGATGAGTTAGGGAAACAGGTAAAATTATTGGATAAAATGTGTGAAGATGTGTATTATCCTGAGAGTTCTGTTAATAATAAGTGTAATAACTATAAAACTATATATGAGCAAGTTGTTAATTATTTTGTTGGAGATATTATTCTTTATAATAATAATATAAAGTCATATAATAATTATCAAGCTACTAATGGTAGTAATTTGTTACTTAATGAGTATAAAACTACTAAAAAATATATAGATTATAATAATGATAAGGAATATGAGGGTAAAGAGGATTAGGTATGAAAGGAAGTATGGAAAAAACAAATAGTAAAAGGACGATTTGTAGTTGGAAAAAGATTCTAGTTATTGCTAGTAGTTTTTTTGCTATTATGTTTTTTTCATTTTTATTTCTTTTTTATGGACCTTGGGATGGTTTTCGTAATTTTTGGATTACTTCTGCTATGACTACTATGAATCATAGGTATTTGGCAACTTGGTTTTATAGTGATGAGACAATTCATCGGGTTCTTTCTTCTAATAAAATAATTGAAGTTGATGAAATTAGTGATCCTAGTGCTAT
This sequence comes from uncultured Mycoplasmatota bacterium, assembly GCA_948466315.1. GTDB lineage: Bacteria > Bacillota_I > Bacilli_A > RF39 > UBA660 > CAOJZZ01. The sequence goes on from CAOJZZ010000011.1 coordinate 4,374, forward strand.
TAAGTTTAGGAAATATACTACTACTATCTATCGAAATAAGTATGAGAAGGAAATATTGTTAAAGGATGCAGAAGATGATTTGTATAAGGTTATACCTATTAAAGGTAGTTCTTATCAGGGTTTTTTAGTAGCTGTTTATGATCCTTCTAAAGTATCGATTGCTACTACTAAGTATTTGGGAGTTAGAGGCGAGTCGATTTTAACTGTTTCTGAAAGAGAAAAGGCTCTTATTGCAATGAATGCTGGTGGTTTTTATGATCCAGATTGGAATTCAAATGGTGCTCTTCCTCATGGTACTGTGATTTCTAATGGTCAAATTGTTAGTGATTTTCAAGATGCTAATATGGGTGGAGGATTTATTGGTTTTACTAAAGAAAATAAATTGGTTCTTGGTAAAATGAGCAGTGAAGAAGCACTTAATATGGGATATCGTGATGCAATAGAATTTGGTCCTTTTCTGATTGTTAATGGTAAAAGATCATTTATAAAAGGAAATGGTGGTTGGGGTATTGCTCCTCGTAGTGCTATTGGTCAGAGAAAGGATGGAATAGTTTTGCTTTTGGTTATTAATGGTCGCATTCCTTCTAGTATTGGAGCAGATATGGTGGATTTGTGTGATATAATGGAAAATTATGGTGCTTATAATGCAGCTAATTTGGATGGAGGAAGTTCAACAGAGCTTGTTATTAAAAATAAAATTATTAATACACCAGTAGCAGGTGGTAAGAATGGTCTTCGTGATATGTCGACATTTTGGATAATTAAAGAATAATTTGATTATAATTTTTAGTATCTTTTTATTGGAAGATGCTTTTTTGTTTGTCTATTTATAATGGTTATTCTTGCCATAAAGGTAAGTACTTTATGAAGATAAAATTCTTCATATTTTGTTACTTTACTATATCAAATATACTATAATTTTGTCCTTTTATCAATAAATATAGACATTCTTATTATAGATTTTCTTACTAAAAATGGATATTTTTATAAAACTTAATTTATTTATTAGTCAGAATTTGGTCTATAAATATTAACAAAAAAGAAATGATTTAATAATTTATTTAGAAAATGGTTATATTTACAAATTTAGTCGATACTTTGGTCATAATTTTTTCAATCCTTTATTTTAAGAATATAAATTATTTTAATCATAAAGTACTTACCTTTATGATTATTTTTGCCTTATTTTATAGCTATATCAATATTAATTATTAAATGTTTAGATAAAATTAGACAAAATAATAGTAAGTATTTAGGTATTATTAAATAGATGAAAGGTTTGTTGGTATTATGAATAATAAGAACTTATTAATAAGTATAGTACTTTTAGTAGTAATATTTAATTCAATTGTTTATAGTGCCTTAAACTCAGAAATGTTTATAAATGGGGATGCTCATATTAGAGTGGATAAAGATATTCGTATTACTGATGTAAAGGTTTTAGAACAAACTCAGGGCTCTTATGAAACATATAATAGTGATTATTCTAAAAATACTACTAGTATGCAAATAACTCTTCCAAGTAGTGAATCTGCTATGATTTATGAGGTTACTATTACCAATAAAGGAGATATTGATTATGAGGTAACAAATATAATTGAAGAGTCTTATTCTAATAATAATATAAAATATGAGTTAATCGATATAGAAGATGGAAGCATAATAGATAGAGGAACTACTCATAAATTTAAGATAAAGTTTACAACAACAGAAAATAATACTGATAATAAGACAACTTTAGTTTTAAAATATACCTTTAAAGAATGGATACCAACTTTATATAATATGGTAGCCCATAAGTCTAGAGGTTTAGATACAGATATAGACTTTGGAGTAGCTCCAACAAAGGGGACATCGGGAGTATATAAAATGGATAGTACAAAGGAAGATGAATTTCCAGTATATTACTATCGAGGGATAATAGATAATAACAATGTATCATTTGCTGGATTTTGTTGGAAGATAGTTAGGACTACTTCTACTGGAGGAGTAAAGTTAATTTATAATGGAGTACCAGCTAGTGATGGAAGTTGTAATAATACAGGGGTTGATAGTCATATAGGAACAAGTAAATATAATACTGGAAATAAATGTGGAGTTACAGGTGTAAAGACAAATGTAGGCTATATGTATGGCGAAGATTTGGATATTAATAAAACCGATTCAATAATAAAAACAGTAATTGATGAATGGTATCTTGCTAATATGATAGAATATACAAATATGTTAGAAGATACAATTTGGTGTAATGATAGAAGTATATATAAGATTAGCGGCGATAACATATATTTTGGAGGATATGGTAGATTATTTGATAATAATGAACCTATAGTAACTTGTCCACGACAATTGGATAGTTTTACTGTTGATGAGAGTAATGGTAATGGAAAATTAATATATCCAATATCGTTACTTACAGCAGATGAGGCAACATTAGCAGGACATGGTTATAAGGGATATACAGATTTGGGATATTTAAATTTTGGTCAAAGTGCATATTTTTTAACACCAGCTAGTTATAATAATGTAAATGAATGTGGCTTCCAACCACGAATGTATAGAATTAATTTTTTAGGTATGACTGGCGAAGCTGGATTAAATTATAATGATAGTGTTAGACCTTCAATATCCCTTGCAAGTGGAACAATGATAAAAGAGGGAAATGGAAGTGTTACTAGTCCATATAAAATAGTAGAAGATAAAATAACAAAAGAATGGAGTTTTGACTATACAGGAGGAGAGCAAGAATTTAAGGTTCCTTATGATGGTGTATATAAGTTAGAGGTATGGGGAGCACAGGGTGGTACATATAATGATATATATCATGGTGGCTATGGTGCATATTCTACTGGAAATGTTAGTTTAACAAAAGGTACTAATCTATATATAAATATTGGAGAAGGAGGAAGTAATGTATGTGATAGAAGTTATTCAAAAGAAGGAACATATAATGGTGGAGGCGGTGCTAGAGAAGCTCCATGGACTGGGACTACTAGTGCAATTGAATGTAAAGGAACAGGTGGTGGAGCTACACATATAGCAACTTCAACTGGTCAATTAAAACAATTAGAATCTAATTTACAATCAATATACTTAGTAGCATGTGGAGGAGGCTCTGCTGAATATTTCTTTGTTAATTTTAATCCTATATCTAGTTCATATTGTATTGGTGGTTCAGGAGGAGGAAAAATAGGAAATCTAGCCACATGTAATTTATCAAGTAATATTTTATCAGCTGTATTAAAGTACACTAAGGCGACTCAAGAAATAGGTGGAATAAAAATGTATAAGGCTTCTTATGGTAATGAAAATATAGATGGTTCTTTTGGAGCAGGATCTATTGGTTATTCAGGTGGAGGAGGTGGCTATTATGGTGGCGCTGGAGGTCCAGCTGGAGCAGGAGGAGGTTCCTCTTATATAGGGAATTCACTTTTAAATAATAAAGCAATGTATTGCTATGAATGTGAAGAATCAAATGAAGAATCTACTAAGACAATATCCACTACAAATGTATCAGAAGAACCAGTAAGTAATTATGCAAAAGTGGGTAATGGTTATGCTAAAATTACATTGATAGAGAAAAAATAATATTAGAAGAGAAAATTATTTTGAGAGGTATTTTATAATTTTCTTTTTTTGTTGATATAAAAAGGAATATTATTATAGAAAATGATTTTTTCTTGAAAGTGATTTTTATGTTTGCTATAATTGTTATAAGATAGAGAGGTTTATTATGACAGGTAAGGTTAAACATAAGAAAAAATCTATTGAAAAAAAAGAGTTTTTATTTAATATTACTAGTTTAGTTGTCGTTATTACTGTTGGATTATATTTTGGTGTTAGAAGTTTTTATTATTATGGTAAACAAAATATGAGAATGATGGCAGAGGATATGACTTTGAATGGTACAATTATTAATTCAAATAAAATTGTTAAGGATGGTGATGGTCTACATCAAGATACTGATGGATATTATTTTAAAGGCAATGTTTCTAATAACTATGTAAAGTTTGCTAATCGTATTTTTAGAGTAATTAGTATTAATAATAAAAATGAAGTAAAAGTAGTTAGTGATGACCTAGTTTCCTCATTTATTTGGGGGAATAAAAATTCTTATAAAAATTCTAATTTGATGTTATGGTTAGATAAGTCAGGTTCTGTTAATAGTGGAATTTATTATAATACTATTCCTAGTCCAAAAGATTTTTTGGTTAAGACTAGCTATAGTGAAGATAAATTATTGGATGATAAGGTTTCTACATCATCTGATAAGATGAATTCTTATGTTACTACTTTGGGGGTTAAGGATTATACTAAGGCTAATGGTAAGAATAGTTATTTGAATATTAAGAAGTATTTTTGGTTATTAGGTTTAGATAAAGATAATTCCAATTTATATGTTGATTCTTCTGGAAGTGTTGAAGTTGGTACTAATTATGATGCGTATGGAGTAAGAGCAGTTATTACTTTTAAGAAGAATTTAAGAATTTCTACTGGTGATGGGACATTAAATAATCCATATGTAATAGAGCAAGGTAGTAGGACTAATTATGTAGATCAATATGTTAGATTAGGTAATGATTTATTTAAAGTTTTTAGTGACCAAGACGGGATCTTAAAAATGGCATTTAATGGAGATGTTTCTTCTGTAGGTACTCTTAGTTTGAGAGATTATAGTAAAAAAGGATCTCTTTATGACTCTAGTAGTTCTACTAATATTGGTTATTATTTGAATGGTGAGTATTTATCTTCTTTAAGTTATGCTTCTTTACTTAATGATTGTAAGTTTTATATAGGTGAGATTAGTAATGAAACAGGTCTTGGTTATGGGAATATATTTACGCAAGTAGTCGATGCTAAAATAGGTCTTTTAAATATGTTTGATTATAATACTAATACTTTGCTTGATAATTATTTTTTGATGAATACTACTTCATCTGTTGGGAATATGGTATATGTTTATCATGCTAATGGACTTGTTGAGGAAGTATTAGCAACTGATGAGAAGTATATTGTGCCAGTTATTTCTATAAATAAAAATGTGATAAAGAAAGGTGTAGGTTCCATAGAGGATCCGTTTAGTGTGGAATAATTTATGAAGAGAAAATCTAAGTTGCGGTTAAAATTTAAGAAATTTACAGTGTTGATGTTTTTGTTAGATGTTAGTGTGGTGGCTTTTTTTATAGTTATTAATACTGATAGTTTTAAATCTTTTTGGATTCCTACAGCTATGACTACTATGTCTCATAAGTATTTGGCTTATACTTTATATGATGAGGATACTGTTAATAAAGTTATGAGTGAAAATTATATTGAGACTCCTACTGAGAAGATTAATTTAGATGATATAGTTATTGGGGATACTAGTGAGAAGAAAAGTTATTCTTCTAAATATGAAAGAGAGATTTATACTCGTGATGAGGGTAATGAGGTATATAAGATTATTAGACTTCAGGAGGCTAAATTTAAAGGTTATTTAACAGTTATTTACGATCCTAGTGATGTTTCTTTAGCCGTTTCTCCGAAACTTGGAAAAGCTGGTTATTCTGTTAATAATTTGTGTCGTCAGAATGATTGTCTTGTTGGTATTAATGGTGGTGGTTTTGAAGATCTTGATGGTTGGGGAAATGGTTCTGTTCCTTATGGGGCTATTATTAAAGATGGGAAACATATTTGGCAACATGATGGTGGAAGTGGAGGCTTGATTGGTTTTACAAAAGATCATAAGATGTATTTGACAGATAAGTCTCCAGAAGAAGCTATTAAAGATGGAATGGTAGATGCAGTTGAGTTTGGTCCTAATTTGATTGTAAATGGTAAAGTTAGTAAAATTCATGGTGATGGTGGTTGGGGAACTGCACCTCGTAGTGTTATTGCACAACGAAAAGATGGAATAGTTTTATTTTTAATTATAGAAGGAAGGCTTCCAGGTTATAGTATTGGTGCTACAATGAATGATGTTATTGAAATATTGCTTCGTTACAAGGCCTATAATGCCGCTAATTTAGATGGTGGTGCTTCTTCTACTATGTCTGTTAATGGTAAACTTTATAATAAGCCGTCTGCTGGTGGTGAGTATGGAGGTAGAACAGTTTCTAATGCTTGGATTGTTACTAATAAAAAGAAAAAGTTAGTACCAGAAGTTATAGAAAAAAATAAAGAGTTAAAAAAATAGTGTAATACTATGTAGGGGTAGATTTATTATATTTTTAGACTTATAATAAATTAAAAAGTGAGAAAGGAAAGTCAATCTTTTAATAACTTATTTTTTAGATTGATTATATGGAAAGATTATGAAAAAGATAAAACTTTGGTGTGTAGTTTTAAGTGTTGTGGCTATAGTAGTAGGAGGTTTATCTTTTTTTGTTTTCTATCAAAAGGAGGAAGCAAAAAAGTTAGAAGCAATTAATAGGAAGAGAAAGGTTGTAGAAATAAGTAAGCATTATAATTCCAATGTTTTAGTAAAAGATTTAAGTCCTATATATAAAAAGAATGGTAATAAATATGTAAAAGTAGGTGAGGTTTCTAAAGATGAGGTTTTAACTCTTGGAAAGACAAATATTGATTATAGAACTAAGTATTTTTATATACCACAGTTAGATTCGTTTATAGATTATAAAAATGTTATTCCAAGTAAAACTTATTTTTCTCATGATCAGAGATATAAAAATTATTTGGTATTTAATGAAAATGTGGTGACTAAGGATAACGTTCATTTATATAGGGGAGATAAACTTGTTTATACTCTTAATTATTCTTTGACAAAACCGATTATTCAGAAAGATGATTTGGGTTATTTTGTGGAATTTTCTAATGAATTATTTTTGATTCCTAAAGAAGATGTGGTTAGAGTTGATGTTTCTTCTAATACAAATGAAGAAGAAGCAATTGAGGTTCCTGTTACTGTTTATCATTTTATTTATTTAGAAGGTGATAATACTTGTAATGAGATGATTTGTCATCATGAAAATCAAATTAGGGAACAATTTCAATATTTAAAGGAGCAAAATTATTTTACACTTAATACTAAGGAATTGGGATTGTTTTTAGAAGGAAAAATTAGAGTACCAAAGAATAGTATTTTAATTACAATAGATGATGGTGCTAGAGCTGAGAAGTTTATTCCTTTATTGGAAGAATATAAAATAAATGCTACTTTGTTTTTGATTAGTTCTTGGTACCCAACTGATAAGTTTAAATCTAGTTATTTAGAGCTTGCTAGTCATACTCATGATTTGCATAAGCCTGGTAAATGTCCTGGTGGACAGGGTAGTCCTTTAAAGTGTTTGGATAGGAATACTTTACTTGATGATTTGAGGAAGAGTCGAGAAACTTTGAATGGTACAGAGGCTTTTTGTTTTCCTTTTTATGAATATAATGATTATGCTCTTGAAGTTATTAAAGAGGCAGGTTTTAAATTGGGATTTATTGGGGGAATGAGAAAAGTAAATAGGGAAACTAATCCTTTGAAAATCCCAAGAATTAGTATGAATAGTGGTACTACTTTGAAGCAATATATTAATTATATTCGTTAGAAATTTGTATTTTTAAAAAAAGTGTTTTGTTCGTTTTTGGTTTTATTTGTAGAGAAAATAATTTATTAAATTAAGTATTTGTTTATATAATTTATAAAGAAAGGTAATTGGTGATTTTTATGAAAAAAATAATGGATGGAAATGAGGCAGCTGCTTATGTTTCTTATAATTTTACAGATGTAGCAGGTATTTATCCGATTACACCAGCTTCGCCTATGGCTGAGGTTACTGATAAATGGAGTAGTGAAGGTAAGCTTAATTATTTTGATGCTCCAGTTAGAGTTGTTTCTATGGAGTCAGAGGCTGGAGCGGCTGGTATGATTCATGGTTCTTTGCTTGCAGGTTGTTTAACTACAACTTATACAGCTAGTCAGGGATTACTTTTGATGATTCCTAATATGTATAAAATAGCAGGAGAATTATTACCTTGTGTTATTAATGTAGCATCTAGAAGTCTTGCTACTCATGCTTTATCTATATTTGGAGATCATCAAGATGTCTATGCAGTTCGACCTACAGGTTTTGCAATTCTTTGTTCTTCGTCTGTTCAACAAGTTATGGATTTGACAGGTGTTGCTCATTTGTCTGCTATTAAAGGACGAGTTCCTTTTGTAAATTTCTTTGATGGTTTTAGAACTAGTCATGAATTGCAGAAAGTAAATGTTATTGATACAGCTTTATTAAAAGAGTTAATTGATAAAAAGGCATTAAGTGAGTTTCGTAATAGAGCCTTAAATCCTAATCATCCAATTATTCATGGTACTGCGCAGAATGAGGATATTTATTTTCAAGCTACTGAAATAAGGAATAAATACTATGATGATATAGTGGATATTGTTAATTCTTATATGGAAGAGATTAATAAAATCACAGGTGAAGATTACCATCCTTTTAATTATTATGGTAGTAAAACTGCAACTAAAGTAATTGTTGCTATGGGATCAGTTTGTGAAACGATAAGAGAGACGATTGATTATTTGATTGATGAGAAGAATGAAACAGTAGGACTTATTGAGGTTCATTTGTATCGACCTTTTAGTGTAAAACATTTTTTGAAAGTACTTCCAAAATCTGTTAAGAAAATAGCAGTTTTAGATCGAACTAAGGAGGCTGGTTCTAACGGGGAACCAATGTATTTGGATGTTGTTAAAACAATAAAAGAAGTAGATGCTAAGGTAAGTATTTATGGTGGTCGTTATGGTCTTTCTAGTAAAAATACTACTCCAGCAATGATTAAGGGAGTTTATGACTTTTTAGATACTCGTGATGTTCATACTAATTTTACAGTGGGTATTTGTGATGATGTTACTAATTTATCTATTTCTTATGATGATTCTTTTAGAATAATTCGTGATGATATTGAATTTTTAATTTATGGTTATGGTAGTGATGGTATGGTTGGGGCCTCTAAAGATTTACTTAAGATTACAGGTACTTATACCAATGCTTATGTTCAGGGCTATTTTAAGTATGATTCCAAAAAATCAGGTGGTATTACTATTTCTAATTTAAGATTTAGTAAGAAGCCAGTTCGGTCGACTTATTATGTTGAAAAAGCTAGTTTAGTTGTGTGTACTAAGGATAGTTATTTGAAAAAATTAAAAATGTTAGATACTATTAAAAATAAAGGTACTTTTGTTGTAAATACTTCAAAAAATCCAGATGAAATTTTAGCTATGATGACTAATCATGATAAAAAAATATTACAAGATAGAAATATTAAGATGTTTATTATTGATGCTAGTAAGATTGCTAGGGACTTTTCTATTCATGGTAAGATTAGTGCTATTATGGAGACTTTGATTTTTAAATTGGGTAAAATTATAGATTTTTCGTTTGCTTTTAATAAAATTAAAGAAAATTTAGCTGTCAAGTTTTCAAATAAGGGTGGAGATTTAGTATATAAAAATGTTCAAGCAATGAATGCTAGTTTGGATTCTTTGGTACCTGTTAAGTTGCCTTATGTTGATTTTTCTGAGGATTTAGAGGGTAAGAAGAGTTTGTTTGATGTTATTGATAGTTTGGAGGGGGATAATTTACCAGTTAGTAGTTTTATTAATATGCCTGATGGTGGTTATTCTGCTGCGACATCTAAATATGATAAACGAGATAGTTCTGATATTGCTCCTTGTTTTTTATCTGAAAATTGTATTTCTTGTAATTTGTGTTCACTTGTATGTCCACATGCGGTTATTAGACCATTTTTGTTAAATGAAAAGGAGCAAATAGATGCTCCTGATAGTGTAAGTAGAAATTTATTGACTGATAATATTAGTGATGGGGAGTATAAGTTTACAATAGGAGTTAGTTTACCTGATTGTACAGGGTGTAGTTTGTGTAGTGAAATTTGTCCTGGAAAGAAGGGAAAGAAAGCTCTTGTGATGAAGCCTAAAGAAGAGTTAATTCTTGATAAAAAGGAAGAAGAGTATAAATATTTATTTGATGAGGTTAGTCATAAAAAAAATGTTATGCCAGATAGTACAGTAAAGGGTAGTCAATTCAAGCAACCTAGGTTTGAATTTCCTGGAGCGTGTGCTGGTTGTGGAGAAACTCCTTACTTGAAACTTTTAACACAGTTATTTGGGGAAAAAATGGTTATTGCTAATGCGACAGGGTGTTCATCTATTTATGGTGCTTCTATTCCTTCGATGCCATATTCGGTTCCATGGGCTAATTCTTTGTTTGAAGATAATGCGGAATTTGGTTTTGGGATGAAAATTGCTGATAATGTTATGAAACAAAGAATAATTAATCTTATTAAGAAGAATTTTTCGTTAGTTAAGAAGAGTGAACAACCTATTTATAAAGCTTATGTTGATAATATATCTGATAATAGTGCAAAAGAATTACTTAATATAATTGATGAAACAAAAATAGAAGGTTTGTTGGAACTTAAAGATTTTATTTCACCTAAGTCTTTATGGATGATTGGTGGAGATGGTTGGGCTTATGATATTGGCTATAATGGTATCGATCATGTATTGTCAAATAAAGAGAATATAAATATATTGGTTCTTGATACAGAGGTATATTCTAATACTGGAGGACAAGCATCTAAATCAACAAGAGTAGGAGCAGTTGCTAAATTTGCAGCGAATGGTAAGAGAAGTGCTAAGAAGGATTTAGCAAGGATGGCTCTTGCCTATCCACATGTTTATGTAGCTACTATTTCTTTAGGTGCTAATCCAATGCAGGCGATTAAGGTTTTAAAAGAGGCTGAGGCATATAATGGTCCTTCTATTATTATTGCTTATGCACCATGTATTGCTCAAGGAATTATAAAAGGAATGAAAAATAGTATTCAAGAAGAAAAAGATGCTACTGCGTCTGGATATTTCCCATTATTCCATTATAATCCTGTTAATTTGGAGTTTAAATTGGATAGTAAGGCAGATTTTTCTAAATATTCTGAGTTTATTTTAGGGGAAGATAGATATCGTTCATTACAGAAACTTTCTAAGGAGCATAAGCTACTATTAGAAGAGAATGAGAGAAATGCTAAGAAGAGATATAATTATTATAAGAGCTTAGAAGAAGAGGAGTGTTTGTAAAGTATAGGTATTTTGTTAAAATTTAGTAATTTAAAAAAATCATAATTATTATTTGCACAGGTGATTTATGCATATAAATTGATCATTTTTTAAGGAACTTAGTTCAAAATTTAAAAATCTTATATCCTTTTAGATATTCGTGATTTTTCATAAAGAGTCACCTGTGCATAAAGTGATTTAAAAATTATTTTTTGAGTATCAGTGTAATTGTTATGTAATTTTACATGTTTATTAAGGGATATTGCTTTTATAAATAGAAAATATTTAAGTTTTTTTGTAATACTCTATATAGGTAATATAACAAATGAAAAAAGACGTCGGCAACGTCTTTTTAATTTTTAATCTAAGAGGTTGCACCCCCTGAGGGCAACCTCCAAAAAGAATAAAAAGGGGTTGGCTAGTGTGATACTAGCGACCAATTCGCCTAATACCGAATTGGTAGTTCCTATACTAACTTATAGAATAGATTTTGTCAACAAAAAATATAAAAAAATTAAAAAAAATTTTAAAAGTACTTATTTTTCTTTTAATTATAAGAGTTTTGTAGCTTTTTTTAACTTTTAAATATTAAATTTGATATAAAAAATATTATAAATTATTTAGTAAGTTATACTTTCGTTTTTATTTATATTTACTAAATAATCATTTTTTGATTAAAAATTAACAAAAAGATTAATAAATACCTCTTTTAAGGTATTTTATAAAAGTAAAAACTATTGCAGTAATTTAAACTAATTTTGAATAAACTTTTATATATAAGAAGAAATTAAATCTTTGTTTTATAGATATTTTTATTTTTAATTTGTGAGTATGTTAATTTGTAAAAATATTTATAGAAAGGTTGTTGAAAAAAAACAATCTATGTTATAATATGCCAAGAAGGAAGTGGTATTGGTGACAGAGTTAAAAGATGTTAAAGGTGTCGGGCCTAAAGCTCTTTCTTTACTAAATAAACTTAATATATATACTATAGATGATTTGGTTACTCATTATCCATTTCGTTATGATGTATTAGAGAGAAATGATCTTTCACAAGTAGAAGATGGTGAAAAGATTGTAATTGATGGAAAGGTAGAGAGTGTTCCTATTTTGATGAGGTTTAAAGCGGGGCTTAATAAAATTAATTTTAGATTAGTTACTCCTTCTGGTGTTGTGGGTGTTTCTATTTTTAATAGGGCGTTTTTGAAAAATCAATTAACAGTGGGAACAGGTGTTACTGTTATAGGAAAATTAGATAAGGTAAAGAATGTTATTACAGCATCAGAAATAAAGATGGGAACATTATCTAATAAGGTTCGTATTGATCCAGTTTATCATTGTACAAGTGGACTTACTAATAAGAATTTGTCTACTTATATTAATATGGCTCTTTTGATGTATGGAAAAGAGATTTCTGATTATATTCCGAAAGAATATATTGATAAATATGATTTTTTGAATAAAAAAACAGCACTTAATATTATTCATAATCCATCTACTGCTGATAAGTTAAAAGAGGTTACTATTAGATTAAAATATGAAGAACTTTTTGCTTTTATGTTTAAGATTAATTATTTAAAACAGCAACATAAAAAAGAAAAAAATGGGTTGGAGAGAAAAATTGATCGAAGTAAACTTGATAAGTTTATTAATTCTATTGGTTTTTGTTTGACGACTGATCAAAAGCAGGCAGTTGATGAGATTATTAATGATTTAGAGGCAGGGAGTAGAATGAATCGATTACTGCAAGGGGATGTTGGTAGCGGAAAGACGATAGTTGCTTTTATTGGAATGTTTGCTAATTATTTGAGTGGTTATCAGAGTGCGTTAATGGCTCCAACTGAGATTTTAGCTATGCAACATTATCAGAACTTAAAGAGTTTTTTAGAAAAAGAACAAATAAATGTTGAATTGTTAACTGGCTCTACTTCTAAAAAAGAAAAACAATCTATTTATAAAGGATTGAAGGATGGTAGTATTCATATGATTATTGGTACGCATGCTTTAATTCAAGATGAGGTTGAATATAGTAATTTGGGTTTAGTTATTACAGATGAGCAACATCGTTTTGGTGTTCATCAGAGAGCTAATTTACAAAATAAAGGAGTTAAGCCAGATGTTTTATATATGAGTGCTACACCAATACCTAGAACGTATGCTCTTACTATTTTTGGAGATATGGATGTTTCTACTATCAAAGAGAGACCAAAAGGTAGACAAAAGATAAAAACTTATATTAAAACTAATGAGGAGATTAAAGATGTTTTGGCTATGATGTATAAAGAGCTTAAGTCTAATCATCAAGTTTATGTAATTGCTCCATTAATAGAAGATACTGAGAATACTTCTTTAGTTACAGTTTGCAAATTAAAAGATCAGATGAAGTTAGCGTTTGGTGAGCGTTATAAAATTGATATTGTTCATGGGAAGATGGCTAATGCTGCAAAAGATTTAATTATGGAACAATTTAAAAATAATGAAGTACATATTTTAATTTCTACTACAGTTATTGAAGTTGGTGTTGATGTTCCTAATGCTACGACAATGGTTATATTTGATGCTGAGAGATTTGGTCTTTCTACACTTCATCAGCTTCGTGGTCGAGTTGGTAGGAGCAGTTTGAAGTCACAGTGTATTTTAATTAGTGATCATGATGTAGATAGATTGAAAATTATGGAACAAGTAGATGATGGCTTTGTAATTAGCGAAGAAGATTTTAAATTACGTGGTCATGGAGATTTGTTTGGTACAAAACAAAGTGGAGATATGGCTTTTAAAATTGCTAATATTCGTTCAGATTATAAAATTTTATTACAGGCAAAAAAAGATTCTAAAGAGTATTTACTTAATAAAGATAATGAAGAAGATGAATTAAAGAAATATTTAATAGCATCTATAGCGAGAGGATAATTAAGGTTGTGGAGACGGTTTTACTGTTAAAATTAAGGTTACAATTGGGTGATATTAGTGGTAAACATTTTACAAAGAATATTTGATTTAATAATTAGCTAATAATTATAATTTTATTATTTGTGAAGTGTTTAGTGGGAGTGAGGTTGATAAAGTATGAGAGTTTCTTTTCCTAATTATAAACGTTCTTTGGTTAATTTTACAGGTTCTATTATGAAAGAATTTGGTTTTAGTTCTTGTTATTCTAGTATTAAAGAAGTTGATCGTATATTGCAATATGGATATACGAATGTTTTAGTTCTTGTTTTTGATGGTCTACGTGCAGATGATGTTGATTTTTATTTGAAAAGTGGTTCTTTTTTGGTAAAAAATCAGTTAAAAAATATTACGTCTGTATTTCCTAGTAATAGAGACGTTACTTTGAATTCTTTAGCAACAGGAGAAATATTTTTAGATAATAATAGTAAAAAAGATATTATTTCTTTAATAAATGATAAAAAAGATAGTCAAGCTTATGGTGTTTTTCCTTCTGGAGAGGGATCTTATAAAGATAGAAGTGAAATGTATGATAGGATTATTAATTTGACTAAAGGTTCTGGTAAGAAATATATTTATGCTTATTGTGGTGATTGTAATGATTTAGTTGTAATTAATGATGAGATTGAAAGCTTATGTAATAAATTGGAGGATTGTGTAGTTTTTGTTACTTCAAATATTGGTAGGATTGATAAGGTAGAAGGATTTGATTTATCGAATTATCCAACTTTTTTTGATATGGTTAATGATTTTAAGTATTTAAGTAATCGTTGTATGTTTGTTTCTGTTAAAAATTCTTGTGAATTTTTGACTTTTTTTGATGATAATTTTAGTAAAATGTTTAGACTTATTCCTTTACATGAAGAGAATAAGTTTAGTAATGATGTTTCTATCTTTAGTAATTTGTCTTATGATTTTGCTATTGTTAGTGTTAGAAATTGGTGTTTTTCTTTCAATGATGATTATACTGGAGGGGTAAGCGATAGGGAAATGTTGCTTCCATTGTTTGCTATTTCTAGAAAAAAGGCTAAGGATCAAGGTATGGTTCGTAAATTGGGGATAGATGATTATTCTGATTTTTTGGGGTTGATGGACAAGTTTCAAATTAAAAGAAATAGTATAAGGGGTGATATTTTTAGAAAGGCTCATTCTGTTACAAAATCTGAATTTATTAATTTATGTGATGGTGCTAAGGGAGAGATTGTTTACGTTTATGCTATAGAAGAAAAGGTAGTGGGATTTGTACAGTTTGAACTTATTAATTCATCAGTTGATCGTTTGTATAGTGATAGGATTGTAGTTAAAATTTCTAAAATTTATGTTTTGGAACAATACAGGAGAAAGGGAATAGGTACTCAATTATTTGAAGCTGTTTTAATTTATAGTAAGAAGGTTCGTGTTGATGCTTTAGAATGTTTAACGTGGAGTTTTGAGGAAGATGTTCAAAAATTTTTGGAGCATTTTGAAATGAAGCCTCTTAATTTTTCTTATGAAATGAAATTATAATTTTGATTGTTTTATGTAAAGTAAAAAAAAATCTTTTGAATTGATTGACAATTTATAAATTATCATTTATGATTAAGATGCGTGATGATACATGTCACGCCGATATCTCTCACGGTTATGTGTGAGAGTATATTCAACCGAACCCCCTGAAGATAGGTCGATAGACCTATCGCTTTTTTTATATTATAGTAAAAATATTTTGGTTTTGATATAGTATTATTTTAGGTAAAGTTTTATGTTTTTTTTATAAGAAATATATAATTGATGATATAATGTAAATAAGAGCAGTTGTTAGTAATGGTAGATTATGAAATTTATAAATATATAGATATAAATAGTTAATTAATAAATTATAGTACATTTAAAAAGCTGTTAAGAAATAGAATTTTTATTAATTATTTAGTTTTATTATAATCAAATTTTTTTAATATTATTTAATCATAAACTAAATAATTGTTATACTAATTGATAAAGTTGTATATATTGAAAGGATTAAAAGATGAATAAGGATTTGTTATATAAACATTTAGATGGTTATATGTCTAAGGATAATTTAGATGAGGATTTAAAGGAGAGATTAGAAAGGGAACAGTATTATAAGGGTTATACGTCTGAGAGAATACTTTTAATGACTGAAGAGGAGTTTTATGAGTATATTAGTAAACTTTGGGCGATGATTATTTGGGGGAATAAGCATTATATAATTGATAAGTATATAAGTGATAATGGTTTTGAAAATCTAAAGAAAGCTATTGCTTATCTTTTATATGGTGGTGATTCAATTGAGATTAGGTGGGATACTTTTAAAGAAAAGATAAAGGGATTTGGTCCTGCTATGATGAGTGAGTTGTTATGCTATATAAATCCAAATGAATATATGATTTGGAATACAACAGCTTCAACCGCTTATAAATATCTAGGGATAAATGATATACCTAGACATAATTATCAAATGACAGGAAAAAAGTATGTAGAACTTACAAAATATAGTAAAAATATTCAAAAGATAATTTTAGAAAAATATAATAGAAATGAGAATTTATTATTTGTTGATTATTTCTTTTGGGATAGTTTAAGAGAAGTAGAGCCAATTAATCAAGAAGAGAAGAAACAGTCAGAAACTGTAGTGAATAATAAATCATATCATAATGAAATTGTGGATTATATAAAAAATATAGGTAGTTTACTTGGGTATAATACTAATATTAAGGGTAATATAAAAAATTCAGGTAAAATTGCGGATGCTATATGGGAGTTTAATGTTGGCAATTTAGGTAAAATAAAATATGTGTTTGAAGTACAGGATAATGGTTCTATAGATTCATTAATTGTGAGTTTAATGAATGCTTCTCAAGATATTTCAGTTCAAGCAGTAGTAGCAGTTTCGGATGAATATCAAATAAATAAAATTAAACAACGTTGTAATAGTATTGAGGGTAGTTTTAATGGTAAGTTGAAACTTTGGGATATTAATGAAATTGAAAGAGCATATAAAGAGTTAAGTAGTTCAATGGAAATAATTAATAAGGCTATTAATGTTGAAATAGATAAGTGAATTTAATACTTATTATTAATTTTAGATAAGTAAAATTTAGGTATTTTATTAGAAAGGATAAAATGTGTAATGAAAAAAGCATATTCTGTAATAACAGATTTGAGTAAAGAGGCAATAAGTATTTTAGAGAATAATAATATTTTATTGGTAATTAGTGAGTCAAGGAATATTCCAGATAGAGATAAGTTAATTACTTTATTTCAAGAATATGATATTTTGATTATTGGAGTTACTACTAAAATAGGAAAAGATATTTTAGAATATATAAGGTCTCCTAAAATTATAGCAACTTCATCTATTGGTTTAGATCATA
This sequence comes from uncultured Mycoplasmatota bacterium, assembly GCA_948466315.1. Lineage (GTDB taxonomy): Bacteria > Bacillota_I > Bacilli_A > RF39 > UBA660 > CAOJZZ01. The sequence goes on from CAOJZZ010000011.1 coordinate 21,759, forward strand.
TTGATAAAGAAGTAAGGGAATCTTCTTTAGTTGATGTTATTAATATTAAAGATGCTAATACTATTTCTGTTGCAGAACATATTTTTTCTTTGATATTAGCACTTAATAAAAGAGTTTGTGAATCTAATAATTTAGTATTACAACAAAAAGGTCATAGGAGGAATTTACATGAAAGACCAGAAGATATTCAAAATAAAAAATTAGGATTGATAGGTGCTGGAAATATAACAAAGGAAGTTGTAAAAATTGCTAAAGTATTTAATATGAGAATGTCTTGTTATACTAGGAATCCAGATAAGCATAAGGATTTAGTGGAATATGGAGTTGTTTTTAAATCATTAGATGAAATTCTTAGTGAAAGTGATATTATTAATGTTAGTATTCCATTAACTGATGAAACAGAATATCTTATTTCAAAGAGTAAAATAGAAATGATGAATCCAACAGCAACATTTATAAATACATCTAGGTGTGATGTTGTTGATATTAAGTCATTAATAGAAAAAGCGGATAAATATAATAATTTTTATGTTGGTCTTGATATAGATTTGGGTGATTATAAAGAGTTATTATCTCAATATAGGAATAATGTTATTGTGACACCACATATTGCAGGAGTATCAAAAGAAGCAATAAAAAGGATGGATTATGAGTTGTCTAGAAGAATTGTTGATGTGGCTAATAATAAGTATGATTAAAAAACATCTTAGTTTTTAGTATGAATGAGAGGAATTATTTTATGAAAGAAAAGTATGATAAATGGATAAGAGAATTTATGGAGTCTTGGAAAGCATTGGATTATAAGAGAACTTTAGCAACTCTTTCTAAAGATGTTTTATATTATGAAAATCCGATTGATGATGCTTGTAAATCTTTTGAAGATGTTATTAATTTATGGAATGTAGTAGCAGATAATCAAAAAGATATTGATTATAAATATGATATAATTATTTATAATGAAGATGTGTGTATTGTTAATTGGCAGATGGTGCGTATTATGACTAGTAATAATAAAAAGCAAGAGATTGATGGAATTTTTCAAATTTCGTTAGATCAAAATGGAAAATGTATATATTTTAAACAATGGAGATTTACTAGATAGGGTATGATAAGTTATTATAATTATAGATTTTAAGCGGTTAAAATAGTTGAATTAAAAGGAGATGTGATAATTTTGAGGATAATAAGAACTATTGATTTATGGACTGAGCAATATTAAAATGGTTATGAATGTTTTAACGGGGCATTTATAGATGGATTTTCTGATGGAAAAATTCCTTTTGATTATTATAAGGTAATTAAGAATTGTAATTGTATTATTACATTTGATTTGGATTATATACATATAAGTAATAAACATAATGCTATTTGTTTTTACAAAGATAATGTTCCTGTTAGATTGATGGTAATTAATAAAAATACTAATATTGAGAAATGTATTGGAGTTGCTTTGAGTCAATATTATAATAGTTCTTTATTAAAAGATTATTATAATAATTTGGGAATAAGTTTTTCTATTATAGATATGGAAGAAAAATCTATTTTTAAGTCAGATGATGAACTTACAAAAGAAATAGATGTTGGCTCTTGTGATAGATGGAGTCTTTTATATAATATGTTAAAAGGAAGTTATACTGAAAGTGATACTCCATATGGTAATTTTCAATGTGATAAATATGAGTTTCTATCTAATTTATCTGTAAAATATGAGTTAGTTATTGATACAGAAAAATTTGTAATAGAACATAAATGTGGTTTTATAAATGTAATAGGAACTAGATTAATACCTATTCAAGAAAATTCTAAATTAACTAGTTAATTTATAGTTATATATAATTAATAGCTTTTTATTTTTTGTTGGTTATCATAAATGATACTTCTATAAAAATTAGTTGGTTTTTAGATTATAATTTTGTATTTATAGATGATAGTGTAATTTATATGGTATATTCATAAATAGTGAGGTGTAATTATGATTATAACAAAAGATATGTTTAAGCAAAAAGTACCAAGAGAAATGTTTCCTACTAGATTAGATAGTGCAACTGATTTATATACATATACAGATAAGGGGTTAATATTATATAATATTAATCCTGATACTTGGAATGTGTTGTATCCATTCTTTCAACAAAATAATAAATTTACAATGGATGATTTTTCAGTAGTTGATAAAGATATTACATATGGCGAACTTATTGATATATATAAAGATATTTATACTAGGAAATATGAGAAGGAAATGGGGTTTGATGAGGAAAAGAGGAAGGAAGTTCTTATAAGAGAGTTTAGTGATTCTTTTGGAGTTAATGATGTTTCTATAGATACGAGGATAGACTTTCATTATGAATTAAAATATTCGAAATCTAAAAATGTTTATACTCTTTATTATTTAGAAAGTTATGTAGCTAAAAGTGTTAATGATGTGGATAAATTATTGAATCAAAAGATATATCAACAAGAATTTTTAAATTTGGATAGTAGTGATATTCCTTTAGAGATTAATGGTATTAAGTTAGTTGATAGTTTATCTTTACTTAAAGATAGTAAGAAGCTTGCTGTAGTTAAAAATTGTATATTAAAATAAATTTGATTTTTAGGATTATTTTATTTGGTTTTATAAATAGAAGTGGAGGATTTAAATGAAGACTATAGGAATTATTGGTGGAATGAGTTATGAATCAAGTATTCATTATTATGAGAGGATAAATAATCAAGTTAATCAGATAGCTGGTGGTTTAACTTGTGCAGAATTGTTAATTTATAATGTTAATTTTGAAAAGATTAGAAATTTTATGATTAATGATAGATGGGATGATATAGGAGATGAATTAGTAAGAATAGCTAAAACATTAGAAGGGGCTGGGGCTTCTTATATTGCTATTGCGACTAATACAATGCATAAATTAGCAGATTATATTCAAGATAATATTAATGTTCCTCTTATTCATATTGCTGATTGTGTAGCAGATAAATGTATAGAGAGTAATGTTTTAGATGTTTTATTACTTGGAACAAAATATACGATGGTTGAAAACTTTTTAATTGATAGATTAGAGAAAAATGGATTGAATGTTTCAGTTCCTCAAAAGCAAGATGATATAGATTATATTGATAGAGTAATATTTGATGAATTATGTAAGGGAGAAGTTAAGGATTCGTCTTTAGAATATTATAAAAATGTAGTTAATCAAATGATAGAAGAAGAAGGAGTTAAAGGAGTAATATTAGGTTGTACAGAAATTGAAATGTTAATAAAAGAAGGTGATTTAAGTATTCCAATTTTTGATACTACTCAGTCGCATATTGATGCTATTGTTGATTATTCATTAGAGAAGAAGTTTGTTAAGAAAAAATAACATATAGTAAGTAAATATATTAATTAAAGGTTATGTTCTTGAGGAGAAAATTGTGGGGTATGAATGATAAAATAAAAAAGTTACAAACTATTATAAATAAGTCTGATAATATAGTATTTTTTGGTGGAGCTGGAGTTTCTACTGCTAGTGGTATAAAAGATTTTAGGGGAGAAAATGGTTTATATAAAGAAAATCATAAGTATTCTGTAGAATATCTTTTAAGTATAGAGTGTTTTTATAAACATCCTTTAGATTTTTTTGATTTTTATAAGAAAAATATGAATTGTTTAGATATTAAACCTAATATTATTCATAATTATTTAACTAAATTAGAGAGACGTGGGAAATTGAAGGCAATAATTACCCAGAATATTGATGGCCTACATCAAAAAGCTGGTAGTAAGAAAGTATTAGAGCTTCATGGTACAATCTATACTAATCATTGTGTTGATTGTAAAAAAGAATATAGTGCAGAATATTTATTTAATTGTAGAGGTATTGCTAGATGTTCTTGTTGTGGGGTAGTTAAACCCGATGTTGTACTTTATGGTGAGGCATTACCTTTATCATATAATGAAGCTTTAGATTATATTTATAAGGCAGATACTTTAATTGTTGCTGGTTCATCTTTATTAGTTCAGCCAGCTAGTAGACTTGTAAAATTGTTTCATGGAAAAAATTTAATAATTATAAATAATGAAAAAACACCTTATGATGATTTAGCAACTCTAGTTATTAATCAAGACTTAGTAGAAGTTTTTAGTAATTTGAATTAGAAGTGATAGCTTAAGGGTTATTTTTTTTATATTACGAAAGTGTAAGATTAGGTTAGATATTGCAAACGACAAAATTTTCTTTTTCCTTTATTATAATAGATATAGAAATTTTGATAAGATAGGTGATAATTATGGGATATATGTTATCGATAAAAACAGCGCTATTTATTTTTCCATTTATAAGTTTTTTATTTACTATTCCATTTATTTTGCGTTGGTATCATAAATATGGGTCTATTCACCCTCTAAGAGTGGTAGTAGTTTATTCTTTTATTTTTTACTTGTTAACGATTTATTTTTTAGTAATTTTACCATTACCTGATAGAAATGAGGTGTTAAAACCAACTTCTTCAATGATGAGACTTGTTCCTTTTACTTTTGTAAGTGACTTTTTAAAAGAAACATCTTTAAATATAACCCAGCCAACGACTTATATTAAGTCTTTGATGGAACCTTGTTTTTATGTAGTTTTGTTTAATATATTAATGACAATACCTTTTGGTATGTATTTGAGATATTATTTTAAGTATAGTTTTAAAAAGACATTTATTATTACATTTTTATTAAGTTTATTTTTTGAGGTTACACAATTAACAGGACTTTATTTTATTTATCCTTATCCATATAGATTATTTGATGTTGATGATTTAATTTTAAATACTTTGGGTGGTTTATTAGGATATTTTTTGATGGGAGTTGTAAGAAAATATTTACCAACAAGAGAATTTATTGATAAAAATTCTTTAGAAATGGGAAGAGAAGTATCACCATTAAGAAGAATTACAGTATTTTTTTTAGATGTTTTTTTGTATATTTGTTTTGTATTGATTGGATTTTTGTTTTTTCATTATAAGTATACTTGGTTAGTTATTTTTGTTATTTATTATATTTTTTATCCCTTTATTAAGAAAGGTAAAACTTTAGGTAGTAGTTTTTTGAATGTAAGAGTTCAATATCCTAAGATGAAATTACTTTTTATTACTACTAGAATTTTATTTCTTTATTTTTATTATTTTTTTAGTTTTTACATAGTTCTTAGAGTAGTTACTTTTATAAAGGATTTTTTTAATTTAGGAACGGGATTTAGTGTATTGATTTATTTAGGAGTAGTTTTTTTTAGCTTTGGTTTTTACGTGGTTAATTTTATAGGATTATTTGTAAGTAAAGAGATGTTTTATGATGTTTTTTTTCAAACTAAATTTCTCAGTACTATTGGAGAGGATGTTTACTAATATAGATATTTATTTTATTTGTGTTTAGTTATAAATAATGATAGGATATATATGAAGATTTTAATAAATTAGTTGGAGTTATTAGAGGAGTATTTTATAGTTTATAATAAGTTAAATAAGTTTAGAATGGTATTTTTTTTAGATTGATTATGTTATTAATATTTTATAATTATATTTTGATTTATGTATATACTTTAAAGTGACTAGTTTATTTAAAGTATTAGATAATTTTATTTGTGATATTCGATTGTTTTTTGGTGATAGTTATGATTTTAAATGTGAGTGGTAGAACGGATATTGTGGCTTTTTATACAGAGTGGTTTATGAGGCGTTATAGAGAGGGTTTTGTTGATGTGAGAAATCCTTTTTATAAGCAGTTAGTTAGTAGAATTTACTTTTCTGATGTGGATTTGATTCTTTTTTGTACAAAGAATCCATATCCTATAATTCCATATTTAAAGGAAATAAGTCAGCCTATTATTTTTCATGTTACTCTTACTTCTTATAAAAAAGATATTGAGGTAAATGTATTAGATAAAAGTAGGATAATTGATGGTATTAAGCAGGTGTCTAATATTATAGGCAGTGATAATCTTTATGTTAGATATGATCCAATATTTATTAGCTCTAAGTATACAGTTAGTTATCATATAAGAGCTTTTTCGCGTATGTGTATGTTGCTTTCTGGTAGTGTTAAGCATATTATTATATCTTTTATGGATTATTATAAAAATGTATCAAATAATAAGAATGTTTTAAAGTATCATGATATTACAACGGATGAGTATAAACAACTTGGATATAATTTTGGTAAGATAGCCAAAAAGTATGGTATGACAGTACAAACATGTTTTGAAGAGATAGATTTTTTAGAATATGGTTTTAGTAAATGTGTTTGCTTATCTTGTGAATTAGCTTTTAAGCTTACTGGTAAAATTTATAAAAAGTGGACTGCTAGGGGATGTTCGTGTGCTGAAATGGTTGATATAGGAGTGTATAATTCTTGTAAACATTTATGTAAATATTGTTATGCTAATTTTGATGAGAGAAAAGTGAATGAGAATTGTTCCTTACATGATGTAGATTCTTCTTTATTAATAGGTAGGTTAGAAGATAGTGATATTATTAAAGTAAGAAAGGATAAAGTAAAAAAGTAGTTTAATATAATAGTAGAATTTTATTTTATAGCAAGGTATAATAGAAGTACTTGGATTAGTATAATTATAGGAGGAAAACTTTAGGTATGGATCAAGAAAAAGTAGGGAAATTTATTAAATCGATTCGACTGAGTGAGGGGATTAGTCAGCAAAAGTTTGCTTTAAAATATGGAGTTACTTATCAGGCTGTTAGTAAATGGGAAAATGGTAAAAATATACCAGATCTTGCTATTTTAAAGAGAATTTGTGAAGATTATAATATGAATTTGGATGATCTGTTAGAAACTAAGATTCCGAAGAAAAAAAGAAATAAGAAATTGCTATTTTTTTTGCTATTTATTTTAATATTATGTGTTCTTGTAATAGCTTTTTTGGTGATGAGGAATAAAAGTAATAATTTTGAGTTTAAAAAATTGTCTCCTTCTTGTAATAATTTTAATTTATATGGAAGTATTGCTTATAATGATAAAAAATCATCTATTTATATTTCTAATATTACTTATTGTGGTGATGATGATAATAAAAAATATAAAAAAATTACTTGTTGTTTGTATGAAGTTAATGATAAAGTGAAGATGCTTATTAGTAAATGTAATGAATATGAGGATGAGGAAAGTATTTCTTTGGAAAAGTTTTTAAATGGTGTAAATTTTAATGTTGATCATTATGATAAGGTGTGTAAGATATATAAAGAAAATAGTTTGTATTTAGAAATAGAAGCTATTGATATGAATGATAGGATAACTACTTATAAAATTCCATTAAAGTTAGAGGATAATTGTAAAAATTAGTTTGAAAAGTTTAGATAGTATTTTGAATTATTAGTATTAATATTTAGTCTCAACTATAAGTTGAGATTTTTCAACTTGGATTTTATTTTTGTTATTTAGTATTTTTTGTATAATGTTATTAATTTGGATATTTATTATTAAATATTTGATGGTTATTTTTTGTGAGGGAAGGTAGTTTTAATGAAGAAGTATCAAATAGTTATAATGGTAGTAGTTTTTTTAATTGTTAGTGGTTGTGTAGTTTTATTTATGGTTAAGGAAAATGATGATAGTGATGCTTTAAAATTTAAACAAGAATATGAGGAGCTTAATAATACAATTAGAGAAAGTGATGGACAAAAGTATAATAATGTTTCGGTTGCTAAGAAGAATCCGATAAAATATATAAATACAACTGAGGCACTTGAAGTTTTAGATAGTAAGCAGGCTATTATTTATGTAGGAGCGCCTTGGTGTCCGTGGTGTAGAAATGCAGTTCCTGTATTGTTTGAAGTGGCAGCTAAGTATGATGTTGATACTATTTATTATTTAGATTTGGATGAAGAGAAAGATACTTTTGAGATTAAGGATGGAAAGTTAGAGAAGACGGTTGAAGGGACTAATGATTATTATAAATTACTAAAAAAATTGGATTCATATTTGAATGATTATAAGATTACCGATGAAGATGGTAATGTTTATGATACTAAAGAGAAAAGGATTTATATGCCATATGTTATAGGAATTAAGAATGGGAAAGTTATTTCTGATCATGTTGGTACAGTAGATTTAAATGAGAAACAAACTAAGTATGATGTGTTGACTAAAAAACAAAGGCAAAAACTTTTTGATATTTATGAGGAAATGTTTGAACATGTTTATAAGAGTTCTAATAATACTTGTGATAAGGGAGTTGTTTGTGATTAGTTAAGAAGATGATTATTTTTCTTTATAGGGTTGTATGTAAAATAAATTATTAATAAGTTGCAATTTTTGATAGTTAATTACATATTTTTATATTGGTGATAGAATGAATAATGGAATTCAAGTATCTTATCCGAGAACTATTTATTTAAAGTTAAATGAGGCTTGTAAGGCATGTATAGAAACTAAAATAATGAATTTTATGAATTCTGCTAAGGAACCTATTCAAGAGAACTTTACTTATACTTTAGATGTTTCTTATGATGATTATTCTTATAATGATTACTTGTCATTTGTTTTTTATACCTCTATGTATCTTGGTGGAGCACATCCAGATAATGATATAGAGACTGTTGTTTATGATATAAAGAAGAATAAATTAGTTACCATAAAGGATTTAGTAGAAGAAAAGCATGATTTGTTACAGGTTCTATCAAAAGAGAGTAGAGAACTTTTGAAGAAAAATGATAAGATTCTTGATAATGATATGTTGCTTTCTGGTACTAAGGCTAATTATGAAAACTTTTCAAATTTTGCTTTTACTCCGATGGGGTTGATGTTATTTTTTAAGAATTATCAGGTAGCACCATATGCTGCTGGTAGTTTTAAAATTGTAATACCATATGAGTGCTTTAGTAACTAGTGTTTTGAAATGAAATACTAGTTTTTTGTATTTAGACGTTTGTCTATTTTTAGGGAATAATGTTGTCACAAAGTTTACTCCTTTATGATTAATTACATTATTTTCTTTGAAATATAAGGTTTTAAAAAGTATGACTAAGTTATTGACTTATTTCATGAATATCATTCTTTTTAACTTATTATTATATATTTAATACCTTCTAGACTAAGTTTTGACTAGTAAATAAATTATTTACTATAATAATAACTTTATTTTATAAATATATACATATAAAATAGGACATATTTTGTTGATAAAACACCAAAATTATAGTATATTTGATATAATAAAGTAGTAAAAATTGGAGGATTTTATCTTCATAAAGGAGTAAACTTTATGATTAAATTTAGATGTTTTTATGTATTAAATTATATGTTTTCGAC
>CAOJZZ010000012.1 GCA_948466315.1 uncultured Mycoplasmatota bacterium
CGAGTCACTTTTCTTTAATTTTTTTGTTTCACATCATTTACAAATATACATTACCAGAATATGAAACTGTAAGAAATATGCCAGGAGCTGGTCCTAGACTTGCACCACTTTTAATTGCTGAAATTGGAGATATTAGAAAATTTAAAGATTCTAGTAGTTTAACGCTTATACATGAATAGATGCTCCACCTTATCAATCAGGTCAATTTGAAGCAACAAATAGGCATATCTCCAAACGTGGTAATAAATATTTAAGAAAAACTGGTTAGGAAGTAATGAAAGCAATTAAATCTTTTTATAGTGTTGGTAATAAATTTTATGATTATATGTTAAAGAAAGAGTCTGAAGGCAAAAAGAAAAAAGTTGCTAAAATAGCAGCTTTAAACAAGTTCCTAAGGCAATACTATGCCAAGTTAATCAAATTATACAATTAAAATTTTTAAACTTATTTGAGGTGTTTTTATCATGTAATAATATTCTAAATTGAAATTTTTAATTTTTTTAATGAAAAACTATTGATTTATATTAGCAAGTTTATCCATTTCTTCTTCAAATTCAAACATTCCAGCATCATCTAAAAACATTTCTTTTTTTGATTACTCCTTTTCTAGTTTATTAGAATATTTTACTATACCAATTCATATCCATACTTAAATGATTCTTGTATACATTTTTTAAATTATCGTTGATTTTCATATTTTAATATAATTAATTTCATAAAACCTCGCTTTCAATTATAATTTAATAATTACCTTTATAATCAACATTTGCCAGCTTCGCTTGTTTAATTAAGTCTTTTGTTTGTAATTTATATTGCTTTCCATCTTTTATAAAATAAGTCCCACATTGTCTAAATTCAAAATGGACATTTTTTCTAATACATTGTTCTCTAATGTTTAATACCCACTCAAATTTTAGTGGCCTAGCATTTATATCAGATTCTCCACCCACAACTACAAGTTCGATTATTTCAAGATATTTTTCTATATCAATATTTTCTAATAATGGCTGTGCTGTTATACATTTATGTTTTATGGGTAAATCTTTAAATATAGATAATCTATAATCAGCGTTTTTCTGATTTTCAATAGTACAACATACAACTACATTATCATAACCATCTTTCCAATCTTTGGGAATACATCTCATAAATCTATCAATTCTTTTTGTTAGAAATAGAAAAGTACAATCTTGTCTTTCTCTTATCATATCCCAACAGTCTTTACGCCACTCATCTGCTTCTTCAATTAAAAAGTCAGTAGAAAAACATAAATAAACAATCCCAGATTTCATTTTGTAATTGCCATTTTTTAATTTTTCTATTGGTTTTGAAAAATCTTTTGTCATTATAATTTCGTTGGTATTTATATTTCTTTTTGAATCACCCTTATGAATATAGCAATGCAAACATCCATCACTACACTTTTTACATCCACGCCAAGGATTCCACATTGCCATATTATTTTCCCTCCTAAAACCTTGACTTTTCATAACTGTAAGGAATACTAGTACCTACAACAACATCTTCTATTTTTTCTATAATTAACTAATCATCCATATTACCTTGATGATCAAAGTCCAACAGAGTTATTTCTCCAACATTTATAAAATCTACCAAACATAGACATTTTTTATGCCATCTTTCTTTTTGTTTATCAGTTAACTGTAATTTAAAATTATTATCTTCAATAATTTTTGTTATTTCATCTTCTGATAATTTAAAAAAATTCTGAACATCTTTCACAACAGCTCTTGCTGATATTTTCTTTGTCCCTTTTTGCATAAAATAAAGTATTTCATATTTAAATACTCTGCTATGTGGAATTTTTCTTCCTGCCGCTCCTCTTATAATCATTGTCTTACTTCCATCTAAAATTTTATTTAACTCTTTTGATTTATCATCACAATATACTAAATGTACCATAATTTTACCTCATCTTTCTAACTTCCAAAGTGTAATTTATAATTAACTACCTAATATTTTCAGGTCATCTTTTTCATATTTATTATGCCCTTTTAAACCTTTTTTATATTTCCAACATTTAATAGCTTGCTCTAGACTTTTACCTTTATTATCATCAAAGAAATCTCTAATATAAGTATTATATTCAAATTGTCTATCAATAGTTGATTTATTTCTCTTTTTGTCTTCTAATATTTGATAATAAGCATTTACCCCATCTTGATAAGTTTTACCTGCATTACTTTTCAACCACTTTTGAAATGCAACATTGAACGAAAAACTACTTCCTATTTGTTCTTTATAAAATGCTCTATGCTTTTCAGAACAAACAAAATCTTCTTCTATTATTGTATCAAGTGTTATATCATGGTAAATTTTAGTTTTTTTAGTTGGATGAATTTTATAAGTTTTCTGTCCTGTATCTAAAAGTTAGCAATTCTTTCTACTAGTTCTAGCTTTCCGCCCGTTGTTTGTAGATTGTTCTTTCTACAAAAAACAATTAATTCTTCTTTTAAATAATAATATTCTTTAAATGTATTACCATCTAAATTATTGTCTAACTTAAGTCTTTCATTCATACTTATCACATTCCTAACTTACTAATATAAATCTTCAATTTTCATAATAATATTGTAATAAACAAAACCTTCTTCTAATAATTTTGCTTCATTAACTAGAAACTTTATTGCTTCATCTCTATTATCAAAATCTTTTAATATATCTCCTGCTTCCTTAAATCTTCAATAATAATTTGATTTTCATCAGTTTTTTATCTGCAATGATATTCTTGATTTTTGCAAGTACAATTTGGATTATACCCACTAGCACATTCATCAGTGCAAATACATTTCCATCTTTTTAAAGTAGGAAATAATTTTGTACAATATTCTTTCACTTCTTCCTTAGTCACTCTTGCTCGTGTCTCACATTCCAAACACATTTCTATATATTTTAAATTGTAACTTTATCTATAAAATATCCAAATTCAAAACAATATTTACAATAATCAACATTGAAACTTCCATCTTTATTCGTACCTAATTGTTCTTTTACTATTATTGGCATACCACAACTTTGACATATTTTATTTCCCTTTTTTTATTGCTCCAATCATTTCTACAAACTACTAATGGGTATAATTTTATTTATACTATATTATTTCAATTAAAGTACCTATCATATTTAGTGAATATCATCTAATAAATAAGCATTATCTGGATTTACAGAATAATCCTTTGTATAAATAAGCCAATCTGTAACATCATCTTTGGTATACCATCCCTCATCTCCAGTATGCATATTAGGAATATTATATGGCTCTTGAGTTAATTTAGCTTTAAATTTATTACCTCTTATTTCTAATAATTCAAACCAAATATGTTCAAAATCGCCTTCTTTTTCTAAGGGTAAACCTATCTTAATTATTATTTGATTCTCTTTATTCTTGAAATTTTCTTTGACATAATCAAATCTCTCCATAGCTAAACTCTTCATTCTAAGCGTCTCTTCATCACTAATAAAAAATATCGGATTCTCCCCCCATAAATCATCATAGATATTTACTTTGCTTAAAATTTTATTCTTTTCATCATCCTCACTTTTATATAAAAAAATTACACTTGTTTTACTATTATGACCATTTTTACGATCATCCTTACCACCTAACTTTAAATTTTTATATTTAAATATCGCCTCTGTCCAAGAAATACATGTTACAACAACAGGTTGATTATTTACTAAAAGTCCAATATATGCTCCACTATCCTTTATATCTATCTTTTGCTTATTATCTAACAAATACATAGCGTAAGTTGACAATAAATTATAATGACTTTGATAATTATTAACATCAGACTCCAAAATCTCTAATTCTGTTATACCACATCTACATAATCCATGGGTATGTAACCATACTTTTTTATTATCTGAAACAATAGCCTGAACTGAAAATAAATCCTTAGGATTAGGCAAAACTTTTGACTCAGCAGTCATTTTTACCCATTTAGCAGGAAGCATCTTTTCAGCACTTTCATCTAAAATACCAAGCATATTTGGAACCATAGCTAAAGCTAATCTCAATTGTAATTGATAAGACTTCTTCTCATCTGCACCAAATACCATATAAACAGTCAAAGCTCTCTTAGCATTTAAAATAGCCAGTTTATCTCTTTCGGGAAAAAGAAAATCTTTATTCAAATAACTTTCTGGTACTGAAACATCACCAACAAAAAAACCAACTTTATATTCAACATTATCATACACTAATACTAAATGCATAGAATTATCCTCTACAGAATAGTTATTTTCCTTTATATCAACCCCAGAAAGTTTTTCAATACCTTTTATACTATTCTTAAAAAAATCATCTTCACCATCTTTTGGAATAACTAACATGTATGACCTTTCTTCCCAATAATATAAAGATGACTCCTCTATTTTATTATTTTTCCTACTAAAAAACATCTTTCTATTTCCTTCCTTTACTATATCCATAATTATTTTAGCATATTAACATATATTATATCAAAATAGTTATTACTATTAATTTTCCTATAATCAAAAATTAATTATTTTCACTTTAATTTTAACATCCGTATAATTCTTAACAAACTTCTTCTTTATATGAACAGCTTTAGCGGCTCCTATACTAATTCTATTACTTCCATATCATTTGGTACAATAATATTACCCAAAAACTCATTAGCAGCCTCTTCTTTATATAATTCCGATTTATCTCTATGGCTTTCTTCAGTATGATATAATATCAAATTTTTAACATTCAATTCACTCATAACCTTAGCTGTAGATAAAGCAGTAGAATGATTTTTTTCATAAGGATGAAATATATCCTTTTCTTTATCTAAACAAAATGCCTCATGCATTACATAATCTGCATCCCTAACATTTTCCTTTAAAAGGGAATTCAATGGTTCATCTCCTAAGAAAACAAACTTCTTTTTATCTAACATACATGAAAAACCATACTGCTTACTACCTTTTGCACATATATCAAAAAACTCATAATAAACACCATTAATATCATAACAACTTCCATTATTCAATATAATAAAATTAACATAATCATAAATTTTCTCAAGTAAATCTTGTGGCAAAGTATAAGAGAAAATACCTTCAATCGCTTCATACACCTTATCATTACAATAAATATTCATCTTATTTTTATGAGTGCTTTTCATTATTACCCCAGCCATTCCCTTTAATAACCAAATAAGTCCTAAGATATGATCTGCATGACTATGAGAAATAAAAACATTTTCCAAATCTTCTAACTTTATATTAGCCTTCTTTAATCTTTTCTTAATTTCTATACTACCACCCGCATCAATCAAAAATACACCTCTATCATTCTGCATCACAAAACAAGTATTATATAAATCCATTACTGTTCCCATACCTGTACCAAGCATTACTACTTTCATCAAAAAATCATCTCCCTAATCTTATTAATAAATTAAAATACTAATTTATTTTTTATAAAAGTAATTTTTACTTTCCAAATATTTTCTATTTACCCTTAAAAAAGGAGAACCAAATACAAATCTATTAATTTGAAACTTATATACAGTCTTTTTAGTAGTTATTGTCATCTTTCCAAGAATAAAAATATGCTTCATCTTAAAATCACTAACATCTTCCCATGGAATCATTACATAATCTTCTCCATTTATTAAATAAATAGTAATACCCTTTTCATCAAAGTAAAAAAAATATTTTTTTACATTATCAAACTTAATATGCGTATTATGAGGTGTTATTAATATCTTATTAGGCATTGGAATATTAGTACCATAAATAATATTCTTAGTATTTTTTATTTTATACTTTTCTATAATAACTTCTAATTCTTTATTTATCATAATTTCTTTCCTCAATAACATATTCATTTATTTCACAATTCTTAAAAATATATTTTGATAAATCTCCATTCTCTGGTAGTTTATTAAAATAAAAATGAATTGCTCTTACAACACCACCATGTGTTATAATCAAAATATTCTTCCCCCAATTTTTCCTAATAATATCATTTAAAAAACCGTGTACTCTATAAAATAATATTGGCAATGTTTCGAATCTTTTATCACTTGATTCATAATTATAATCAAAAAAAGACTTTTTACTAAATCCTACATCTTCTAATTTTTTTCCATCCAACTCACCAAGTGTTCTCTCTACAATACGCTTATCATAAATCACCATTTTTCCATCATTAATAATATCACACGTATGCCTAGTTCTTAACATTGGAGAACAATAAATAATATCATACTCCTTCTTTTTAATTATTTCTTTTAAATCTTTAGCCTGGCGTATTCCAATCTTATTAATATCTTCATCTAACAAACCATTATATACACCTTGCATATTGAGATCAGTTAATCCATGACGTACTACATATAATTTAATAAATATCACCACCAATATATATCTAATATCCTATATTTAAAATTATGATTTTTCTTTTATTATATCTATCCAGTTCATAATATCACTAATACTTGTCTCTAACTTACTACTATTACTTTCAAAAACAATATTCATTTCATTAGTAATATTGGAGTTAGGGCACAATTTCTTTATTTCTATAAATGTTTTTCCTAACCAACCAGCATTTGTTGCAAAGACAATTATATTTTTTCCCATTAAATCATTTTTTGTTAAGAAAGTCCTAATAGCAGGAGCAGGTCTATACCACCAAACAGGTGTTCCTAAAATAATTGTATCATATTTATCTAAATCAATATTAATATCTTCTATCTCAGGCAAACGATTACTTGCCTCACTATTATGTTCATCATTAACAACAACTTCATAATTTGTAGAATACGGAATTACAGTCTTTATTTGTAAAATATCACAATCTAATTCATTTTTTATTTTCTCTGCTATACTTTTAGTATTATTTGTATAAGTAAAATACACTATTAATTTATTATTCATATCATTATTCTCCTATTAAATATTCCAAGGTTTTTATTTCTAGATTATCAATTAATTATTATCTATAAACATTCCAAAAACTAAATCCCAGAAACTATCATATTCTTCTATATGCTACATTGTTCCATTACTCATTAGTATATATTTATGACTACTTTTACAATATCTTAAATAATCTATACTATCTGTATTTTTATAAAACCTTATATTAAAAGTAACTAAATCCAAATTAGCATATTTTGGAAAATTCTGTTCAATATCATCATTATAACAACAAAATATCTTATAATCGTCAAAACTATAGCCATTCATAATAGACAAAAACTTTTTATAATCATCAGGTAAATAGCAATTAAAATTCCTATAACAATAATCAGATAACTTATTTATTGTTGTTTCAGTTAATCCTATTGGTTGTTTTTTATCATCAAAAATTTCTAACAATTTTTCTAAACATCTTCTCTTCATAACTTTCTCCTTTAAAACTAACTCTTATTATCTTTGTACATAAAACAAGTAAAGTCATGAGAATAAATTACTCCTATCGCCTGCAAATAAGAATAAATAATTGTAGACCCAACAAATTTCATTCCTCGAGAAATTAAATCTTTTGAAATATTATCAGACAACTCATTCGTTGTATTGCCGATTTCATATAATACTTTATCGTTAATAAAAGAGTTTAAATACTTATAAAAACTACCAAATTCTTTTTGAATACTTTTAAAGATTCTGGCATTATTAATACTGGCCTTTATTTTTAATTTATTTCTAATTATTCTCTTATCAGAAAGTAATCTTTCAATCTTTTCATTATCATAAAATACTACCTTATCTATATCAAAATTATCATATAATAATCTAAAGCTTTCTCTCTTATTTAATATACACTCCCATGAAAGACCAGCTTGAAACGATTCTAATATTAACATTTCAAATAAATATCTATCATCAAAATTAATATTACCCCATTCCTCATCATGATATTTTATATATAAAGGATTATTTAAATTACACCACTTACATCTTTTCTTATTCATAAATATCCCTCACTTTAGGAATTATAAAATCATCTATCTCATGTCCTTCATGTTTTAAAAGAAAAATTTTATTATTTATTCCTCCACCATAGCCAGTCAAGCTTTTATTAGTTCCAATAACTCTATGACAAGGAATAATTATACAAATAGGATTAAAACCAACAGCTCTTCCAACTGCCTGAGAAGACATTTTTGTTATATTTTTCCTTTCAGCAATTTCCTTAGCTATATCTTTATAAGTTAAAATATCTCCATATGAAATATTATTTATAATATCAATAACCTCTTTTCTAAAAGATGTTAAATTAAAAACTTTATATTTAGGAATAAAATTAGGAACTTTCCCATTAAAATAAATATCTAACCACTCACTAGTCTCTTTAAAAATTGGCAACTCTTCTTCAACACAGTCTATTATATGCTTTAAAGTATCACTAGAATTTTCAAACCACAAACCAGTCAAATATTCACCATCGCTATTCATCAACAAATCGTCAAGCCCCAAGGGCGTCTTATATCTCCACTTATAAAACATATCTTCTCCTAACTTTTCTATTAAATTCACCAATTATCATTTATTTACCTCTTAAAATTTTACAATTATATAAATGTCTAAATCAATCCTACAAAAAATTAATTAACTATAATTTATTAAACATTATCCATTTTTCCTTCATTGATATCTTAACAACTATATATCCATAGTTACAAGCTTCTTTTTTGTAAGTCAAAAATGAATGATCTAACGAAAAACCTAAAATTTTTTTTATTTCATTATAGGACAATTTATAATTCTCCTTTTTATTTTCTTTTAAATATTCCCATAACGGATTATACTTACTCAAAAACAACACTCCTTTTATATAAATAACATTTAATGTTTTATCACAATAAACAAAACATTAAATATAATAGAATCATTTTATAACTCAATTCTATGTTTATCAAGTAACTTTTTTATCACCATACTATCTAAGGTTATTATAAAATGTTCTGAATCATACTTTTCATAACCTTTAATAAAATTTATAAAATCTGAATATAAAACACTACCTTCCAAATCATTATTTATAATAAAACTAATATTCCAATCATTTATTTCTATATTATTATCCATCATCAAAATTTTAGGCTCATATGGCAAAACTGTAGGTACATTCTCCGTTAAAATATAAACTCCAAAATAAGTATTGTTTTTTCTCTTATAGACTTTAGCTTTAGCATAATAAATATCCATTTGTTGAAGTCTATTCATCAAAATACCTAAATTCTTAGGACTACCAGCTATTTCTATTAACTCATCTTTACCAATAGCAATAGGATTAATTGCTCCAAAAAGATACATATTTTCATACTTTCCATTATCAATATCATTTCCTATCTGCTTTAATGCCTCTTTACTAGCAACAATATCATTTTCTATACAAGTATCAATTTGTTCGAATTTTACTTCCTCTTGATTACGTATAAATTTATCAGTTTTCATCTTCATACATATTTTTCTTATATATTCATAAAAGAAATTAATATCATCTTCACTAGTTGGTAAAGGCATAATTAACCCTATTTTCCCTTTAGAAAAGGATAATTCATATCCTCTACCAATACAATTATTATTGAATACAACCATCAAATCCCCTATTATTCCTTCCTCTAACCGATACGCCTCATCCATAACTCCATAACACATTCCCTCAAATATTACATCATCTACTTGTATATCCTTTTTAAACAATCCCTTACTATTTATAACCACATCAATCGCCACGCCTATCAACTCCTCAATAATTATAATATAACCTTAACAAAACTCTACTATATAGTACTTTTAATAAAAAATAACTAGTTATTATATAGAATATTAAACAATAAAAATTACATCTTAAATCACTATAGCCGTTTATTTTTAGTTTTTAATAAAAACATCAGACTAACTTTTACAAATATAAAATACGTACTAATTTTATATAATCATATATCAACAAATACCATTACAAATTAAATATATAATACATTTGTTCTATTGTCAATTATTTTAACAAAAAATTTAATACAATTATAACAATTCAAATTTTAAGAATTAAATATTTACTTTTCTTTTAAATAAAGTATTTCTTATGTCTTAAAAATTTATATATAAATCGTCTATAAAACTATCAAACTGATTATACTCTTTTAAAATAAAGAATCTAATAATAACTTATACATATTCATATATAAAGGATCTAAACTATTACATATAATTACTACATAATAAAAGGTAGTATATAGTAATAAGTATAAAAACGATAAAAAATAAAGGACCACTTTTAAATATACAAATAATTAAAAAGTTAATTTGTTTAACAAAAACCATCAAAAAATTGAAAAAGATATTTCTTAACCACTAGAACAAACCATAATATAGCATACCTTAATAGTAGAATAACACTGCCATAAAAAATATTATTTTCTTATTCAAATTCCTCATATTATTAGATAATTACTAAAATTAGAAAATATATTAACAAATTCTTTAAATTTAATAAAAGAAGTAAGTGTTCTTCTTCTAGAGTAATTCCACTAACTATCCCAAATTTTAATATTTTAGAAGCAAATACCAATTAAGAGATAATATTCATTCTACAATATTTATTTTTCACAAACGCTAGCTACACCTTTTTGTTATGTATATAAATCATTAGCTTTGAAAACAAAAAATATGAGATATACTATTTATCCAGTTCTCTCATAATTTTCCTTTTAAATTTTATTAACTATACAAATATATCCAACTATCTCAACATATCAGCAATATTCTCAGCCGTTTTTTCTACTCCATACTTATCTACATTTAACATCATATCATAATTATCTAAACTCTTCCAATCATGTTCTGTATAATATTTATAATGTTTAGCCCTATCTCTATTAATAATATTTATCTGTTCCAAAGCATTCTTTTTATCTAAATTATAGTATTTAATTGCCCTTTTTTCTTTCGAAGAAACATCACTATATAAAAATACTTTAATAATATTTTTATTATCTCTTAATATATAATCAGCACATCTACCTACTATTACACATGGCTTTTTAGCAAGCTTTTTAATAACCTTAGCCTCAGCAATAAACATTCTATCATCATTTTCATAAAAACTATTCTTATTTTCATCTGCTTGTTCTACAAAGTCCCTAGTAAAGCCAGATTCTTTAGCAGTAAGTCTAATTATCTCTCTATCATAGCAAGGAATATTTAATTTCTTAGCTAATAATTGTGCCACATATCTTCCACCACTTCCATATTCACGAGAAATAGTAATAACTTTATCAAACTTTGTATTCTTATAATCAAAGGATAAATTACTTTCTAAAATACTTTCTTCATCTTCTTTATTTTTTCCTAATTTTATATATTCTGATCTAAAGATAAATATTGTTATAACAAAACATATCACATCTGCAATAACTCCTGAGAAAATCTTTTTTAGATAAATTTACAGATTTAATTCTTTTAATATAAAAAATAGCAATAACAAATGAAACTATTTGACCCAAAACAGTAGCAATAGCTCCTCCTGCTACTCCCATATCAAAACTAAAAATAAATATTGGATCTAAAATAATATTAATAATAGCTCCTACTACTAGCATTATCATCGAATACTTTGGAGAACCATCGGCTCTAATAACATTTGATAAAGCTGAATAAATTATCATAAAAGGAGCACCAAAAAGAATAATTCTTCCATACTCCAAAGCATATGGATAAACATTTTTAGTACACCCAAAAATATATAACAGCTTTGGTAAAAATATATACATAATTATAAATAAAGCAATAGATATCAAAACAGTCAAAGTAATTGCCTGTCCAATACTTTTTCCAGCAGCATCACGTCTTCCCTCACCAAGCCTCAATGAAAGATTAGCTGCTGCTCCATTACCAATCAAACCAGCTGTAGCATTAAAGATTATTACTAATGGAAAAATAACATTAGTTGCTGCATTTCCAAGTGTTCCCACTCCTTGTCCAATAAATATTTGATCAACAATATTATAAACAGAATTAATCAACATACTTATTACACAAGGTATTGAAAATGCTAAAATTAATTTATTAATCTTTTCTTTTCCTAAATCTAATTCCTTCATCTACACCACCTAAATTAATTATTTTTTAAACAACTCACTCATTATAGCACAAATATTTTTTTGATGTAATAGCTTTTTTTAACTTTTTTAGACAAAAATCACCTAAAATTTTCCTTAAAACCTGACCTCATTTTCTAAAAATTTACAGTTACTATGAAAAAATAAACAAAAAAATTATTACATAAACGTAATAAATTATTCCCATCTTTTATTTATCAAATTTATTAATATTAAAGCTATAACTAATTAATATCATTTAAAGTATCCACTAACTATTCTAAAATAAAATCATTTCTCATTATATTCCTTATCCTTCCAATACCACCACTTCAATTTCTCTTTTTCTAAAGAATCATGTTCAGCATAATAAACTGCCATTCTAAATACATATAACTGACATCTATCTTCCTGATACTTTTTATACTGACAATCTTTTAAATATAACTCTTTTGGATTTTTACCTTTCAAATCTTCCACACAAGTAATTCCTATATTTAATAAATCTTGCTTTGTATTTTTACCAACATTAGGTATCGTAATTAAATCTGTTTTCATATATCACCCCTTATCTAAACTACTTTTACAAATCACTATATTTACTAAGTTTATATTGAGAATAAAAACCCTTACTTTTTAATATAAGTAACTCATTAAGTTCTACTTCTCTTAATATATAAGATGTTCTCATCTTTGTATCACAATCAACATAACCACAATGAGTTAATATTTCAATACTATTACACTCTTGATGACTAGATACAAAATCCACTATATTCTGCCATTTAGCACCAGCAGCATAAAAATCAAAACTAAAATCATCTGGAGTCTTAATACCAGCTTCTAATACTTCTCTTCTAAAACTATCATCCACTGTTCTTATTGGTAGATTATATTCTCTAGCTAAATCTATCAACGCTTTTCTAATATATAGATTAAAATGTATATTATGATGATAGTCTAAATGATCTATTTCCACATTATAAGATAATAATCTTTCAATCTGCGCCTTTATTTCTTTATAAACATCTTCATATGTAACATTTACTTCCATTTTCTCAACTCTTTTATGATTATAAAAACTATTATTAGAATCCACTAAAGATTTAACCCCACTAGCAATAGGAGAACCTTGTGTCAAATTAACATGTAACCCCAATCCTAATGAACTATTTTCCTTCCATTTAGAAATAGCATCTTCTGCATAAGGCATATTTATCATAATTGTAGTAGAACTAATAAGTCCCTCCTGATAAGCATCTATAATACCTTTATTTATACTCTCTGAAAAACCAAAGTCATCAGCATTAATAATTATTTTCATTTACAACACTCCCTTTATCTAAAAATAAGAAATATTACAACTAATCAATCATTGTTATTAGATATCAAAAAAACAACCCATATAATAAAATTTATAAACCTAGAAACTAAATAAAATATAGAATTTTATATTAATATCATTTTAAAATTTATTTATATTTAGTTAAACTATTTAGATATCTCTTTGTTTTAAGTAATTTTAATGTTTACCTAACACAATGCATTATAATATTAAATTATCTAAATCAAATATTTTCATTAATCCATTTAATTAAATACAAACCTATTTCCTTTTCAATCCCCTCATATAAATGATTAGCACCATCAAAGATTTTTGTTTTAAAATTATTACATGCTAAAGCTTTACTTTTAATTAATTCTAAATCTTTTTCGATACTTCTAATAACAATATCATCTAAAGGCCCCATAAATGCTAATATAGGCATCTTTATTTTTTCTAATTGAACAAAGTTCTTAGGATTTCTTGCTACTGGTAAATTATCAATAGGACTATATTATTGTGTATAATTAATTAAAGTCTTAGAACTAATAAAATATTCTCCCCAAAGCATAGTAGATAACAATTTATCTTTTTTATTATTTTTAATATTATCTTCAGCCTCTTTTATTAACTCTTGATAATTTTTTTGATAATAGTCATTCTTTATCAGTCCTATCATATCAGGAGGAGATGCCAAAATCAAACCATCTACAATATTGACTTTTTTATATAAATAATTAATCACTTTATTACAACCTAAACTATGTCCTAATAATATAATCTTTTCATACCCCATATCTTTTACCTTTTCTACCCACAACGAAACATCATAAAATGATTCCTCAAATATTTCAAAAGCTGTACCACATTCTAAATAACTACCATCCTTTTTTAGTATTTTATTTATAAGAGAATGACCTCTTGTATAACCAAACAGAAAAGATATGTTATTACTACTTAGTAATTCACCCCATAAAGAAGCAAAAAAATTGTTATCAATATTTCCATTCATACCATGAATAAAAACAATACATACTTTATCTGTAATTTTACCATAAAAATAAGCTGACAATTCCAAACCATCTTCAGTATAATCTGTTAATCTCTTCATTTTACCTTCAAAGCATTATAAAACATAATTACCAAATTACCATTAGCAAAAAAGTATTAACAAATCCTTTTAAAATCCAATATTAATTACTAAAACTAATACTAATTATAAATATCTTTTATCATATTATTCAAAAGTTCCGCAAGCAATTTGTGACTACCTTTTGTTAAATGTACACCATCTATTCCAACCTCTAATAAATGATTATCCAAAAAATAGCAATTATATTCCTGTGCAATTTTCTTATAAATAACATTCAAATCTTTTGACTTTTGTGTAGCCATTAAATACTTATCTCCATTTTTACAATAATCTGTACTTTCATTTATAACAGGAGGAGCCACCACTAACAATTTAGGATATTTATCACTTATTTGTGATTTTCTATTTAATATTGTCTTTACAAAATATTTCTCTAATATACTACCTATCTGTTCAGCTGATTTATTATATACATATTTTAATTCATTAGTACCAAGCATTAATATAACTAAATCTAAGGGATCATGACTATCTAAACAAGGAATTAAATATTCATATCCATTTTTTCCCTCTTTACCAACTCTTCGATCAAAAGATATTAATGTTCTACTATTCAGCCCCTCTTCAATTACCACAAAATTATCCCTTAATAATTCTGAAAGTATCCCAGTCCATCTTTCATTAACATTATATCTTTGATGATCACTACCAGAAATATATCCCCAAGTATTAGAATCACCATAGCATAATATTCTTATCTTTTCCATAATTTTTTCCCACCTTTACTAAGACAATATTATTAATTATATATAAATCGTTGAAAAATTCACAATCCAAAGTATACAAAAATAAAACTTAATATATAAATTATATAACCGTAGGTCTTAAAAAATCAAAAAACTCAATATTACGAAGAATACCATATATTATAAAAATAGCTATTAGAAAATACCATATACCTGGTTCCAAAAAATGCAATTTTGTATCTTTATTTTTAGTATTAGAGTACAAATAATCCATATAATAAATTACAATAAAAGGTAAACTAATAAAAATAAGAGGATTATAACGAAAGGCTTGGTAAAATTGACCTTTTAAAATACTATATAACATTCGTGTAACTCCACATCCAGGACAATATAATCCTAAAAATTTCTTTATTGGACAAAATAAGTAAATATTAAAATGATTACCAACTAATAAATAAACAATCAATAAAAATATAACTAAAACAATTTTAAATATTTCTCTTCTCATAAATAACTATATAATAAAAAAGAATTAAAAAATTCTTTTACACTGCTTCTTTCTTAAAACCTTTATCTGCAATAGTATTCAAATCATTTTGTACTAAACAGTATGTAACTATCGAAAGACCAAAGATTTGTAAAATCACATATAACATAGCATTATCATCTGCTGGCATATCATTCTTACTCTTTGCTTGCATCATAGCTTTTCCCATTAAATAAGCCCAATAAAATCCATAAATACCGCAAGTAATCAAAGTTAATAAGAAACATTTACCACCAGATAACCGATCATCTCCACTAACTAATCTTACATCATCCGTAAGACTAATAAACCAAAATATCCCATAGATACCACAGGTAACAATAGACAAAATGATACTTGTAACAATATCTCTTTTCTTAATCATTTTAAAAACTCACTCCTTCTTCACAATTATTATATCATAAAGTCATACTAATTGCTACTACTAATTACCTTCATTACTGTATATATGTAAATGCTGAAATCTTTTTCTAAACGCAACCCCCGTTTTACAAA
This sequence comes from uncultured Mycoplasmatota bacterium, assembly GCA_948466315.1. Classification (GTDB taxonomy): domain Bacteria; phylum Bacillota_I; class Bacilli_A; order RF39; family UBA660; genus CAOJZZ01. The sequence goes on from CAOJZZ010000012.1 coordinate 16,301, forward strand.
AGGGTATATTTAACTTGCACAAGTACATTTTATTAAAAAATAAACACAAATTTTTTTAAAAATATAATCCTAATATATAAAAATAATTTTAACTAAAAAGCACCAACAAAACTATTATAAAAGAAGAAATTATAATCAAAGAAAACATCTTATTATTTACTTTTTCTTTTCTTAGGAACTGGAATAATCATTTTTAATTCAGCTATCACTTTTACAGAAAATTCTCTATTATCAATATCTAATATATAATGCTCTCTAGCTCCCTTATAAGGAAAACCAGTACTAGCACCACTCATTAAATCAGCTATTTCTTCTATCTCTTTTACATAAACTATGCTATCACATACAACCGCCACTGGTCTATCATCAACATAAACCATATATTCTCCAAACATCTTTCTATATCTGATTTCTCCAATTCCACTCAATTGTTCACATACATATTCAATAAATTCTTTTGTAGTAGCCATAAATACTTCCTTTCATCAACTATTAAAATAATAAACCCCTTCTTTATGAATATTAATTATTATCTAATAAAATACTAATTATAAATATTATATAAATCATTCTTTGGAAAAACAATACTAACTAAAGTAAATTCCTTCTCACAAGAATCAATCGTCAATAAAAGACCCAATTTATTACATAATTTTTTTGCTAAATAAAGTCCCATTCCTGTAGAACTATTTTTAAATCTATTTTCTCCAGTAAACCCCTTTTCAAAAACTCTAAATAAATCACTACTTTTTATACCACATCCATTATCCTTAATATATAATATTATATTATTTTTAGTATCTTCTTCTGACCAAATTTCTATAATTTTATTTTTTTTATCAAGATATTTAATCGAATTTTGAAGAACTTGTGCCAAAATAAAATGCATCCACTTCCAATCAGTAAAAACTCCTAAATTCAAATCATGAGCAACTAATTTTATTTTCTTCTTTAATAAGTAGCTTTTATAGTCCATAATAACAGGATGAATTAAATCCTCCAAAGAAATCTCCTTAACAAAATAATCTTTCTCTGGATTTTTACTTCTAGCATAAAAAAGCATCTGTTCAACTTTCTTTTCAATAACTTGTAATTCCTCCTTCAAATCTTCCATTTCTTGGTTATCAAATGATAAAGAAAGAAAAGCTAAAGGAGTTTTAATATCATGAACAAAACTTTCAACATATTCTTCAAAGTCCTCCTTATCCCTTTCCAATTCTCCTATTTTTGTATTCATTGCTTTACACGCCTCTTTTAAGGCATAATAATAAGCCTGATTTTCTAAATTCTTAGGTTTACTTAACATCTCTGCTAAAAAATACTTTTCTTCTTCACTATCTACTAAATTAACAATTCTAGTATACTTTTTTCTTCCAAAAAGATATTCTACTCCTAAATAACAAAAAGTATAAATAATTAAAAAAATAGCAAACAGAAAACTAAAAAAAAGCTGACCTCCTAATAAAATAAATAATAAAAAAATAAAAAAGATAAATAAAAGTTGAAACAGAATAAATCCTATTCTCTCTTCTAAAAATAAAAAAAATCTCATAGACTATATCCTTTCCCTCTAATTGTCTGTAATAAATTACTTATCCCTATCTCTTTAGCCTTTTTTCTTAAACGATTAATATTAACAATTAAAATTCCCTCATCTAAATAATATTTATCATTCCATAAATACTCTAATAACTCCTCCTTAGTAATTATTCTATCATCATTAATAAAAAAATAATAAAGTATTCTAAATTCATTTCTAGTAAGTTCTACTTCATATCCTTCATACTTTAATATCGATAAGTGTAAATCAAGAGTATATCCCTTTTTTGTTATTTCTCTAAAGTTATTCGGATTAATATTATCTAATGCTCTACGAATCTTCTCTAATAATACACTTTTATTATAAGGTTTCGTTATAAAATCCATTCCCCCAACTTTAATACTTAATAATTCATCATAATCAGTATTCCTACTAGTTACAAAAATAACAGGAACATTATTAGTTCGTCTAAGCTTTCTACATATTTCATAACCATTTTCAAATGGAAAATTAACATCTAACAAGACCAAATCAAATTTCAACCTTTTTAGTTGCTCTGAAATATCTTTGAAATTATCAATCAAAATTGTTTTATAACCATTACTTGTAAGTAATCTAGATAACTCCTCTCGCATTTTTACATCATCCTCGACAATAACTATTACCATAATATCACCTACCTAAATATTATTATACTAAAAAGAAATCTCCAAAATAAAGAGATTTTTTGTTAAGCACTTTGAATTATATATCATTCAAAATAAATCATCAACAATTTATACATAGAATCATAAATTCTATTCAGAAATGTTTTTCTTAAATCCAAAATATGTAGCAACAAAATAGATTAAATAAAAAACTACAAATATTACTAAATTAAACCAGAAAAACTGCAAATATTGATAATCACTAGTAAGGGTAATTTTAAATAATTTATTCATTGAAGTAATAGAAAAAATACTAACAATAATTGGATAAATAATGGGAAAAATAAAGAATACTGATAATTGTTTAAACACTGTCTTATAAAGTTCACCATCTCTAAGACCAAGTTTACTCAAAACTTGATAACGATATTTATATTTTGTTGACTCAGACAATAATTCTATAGAAATTATCGTTCCAACAATTGCTACAAAAATTAACGCTACATAGAAACAAACAAACGAAGATATTGTTATAAATCCCTTATTACTAGCTTCTTCCTTTCCTCTAACTATTACATTAGCACTTGAATAACACACTGTATATCCATCCTCATTTTCTCTACACATATCTGGAGAAGCAATTTTAGTTAAATTTTTAGCAAAAGACTCTGTTGTATCTTCTAAAGTATCAACAATCAAATGACTATCTCCCACTGCTAATCCTTCTACTGCACTATCTGGAACTACAACTAGATAACCATATCCATATCCCCAAGAAAAACTATACCCTTGTTCAATAAAATCTCTTTTCTTTAATTCAATTCCATTTGACAAAGTTATACTATCTAGACTTTTTACTTCTTTCAATTTATCTTTATATTCCCTAGCAACATGCAAAATATACTCATTATCTTTAAGATTTATAATGGGAGACTTTTTTAATCTCAACAATTTATTATAATCACTTAACTTAATCACTTGCTCATTTTTTCTCCATCCATCATAATTTATTATTTTAGTAATACTTTTATTATCATTTATATAAGTATCATATATAAGCTTATCAGAAATTGTATATTCTTTAGTAATAGCATCCAAATAAGCAGAAAATTTCTCTCTTTCATCTTCAATAGCTATATCATAAGTAGCAATAGTATCAATCTGGTAATCAAACATCCCTTTAAAAAAACTGGAAATATTCAAAGCAATTAATGTAATAGTTATCAAAAAAGATAAAGTTCCAATAGTAAAACTCATTGATTTAACTTTTGAATAGAAATTTCTCACAATAAACAAATTATTACCTTTATACTTCACTTTTTTATGTCTTAAAATAAAACTCAACAAAAAGTCAGATAATGTAATAGATATCCCATAAATACTAATTAAAATTAGAAAAATTGAAGTAAAGATAACAACCATAGAAGGTTCATGACCATATCCCCTAAATTCCTTATCAAAAAAAACCAATGCACAAATACCTATTATCAAAGATAAAATAAAGGTAACATTTTTTATTTTTTTCTTAGCAATTGGCTTCTCATTTTGTTTATAAAAATATAATAAATCTTTAATTTTCATTTTTTTAATTCTTCTTCTTGATAAAAACAAAACAATAAAATATATAATAGCAAAATATAAAATTAGAATTAATATAGATTTTATATTTAAAGTTATTTTAACAAGATGAGGTAGTTCAAAAAAATTCATAATTATAGCTGATAACAAAATACTAAAGAAATAGCCAAGCGGCATAGCCACTACCAAAGAAATTAATCCTAAAATAATATTTTCTAAAGTAAACATTCTTGTTATTTGCTTCTTTTTTAAACCAAGAATCATATATGTACCAAATTCCCTGCTTCTTTTAGAAAACATAAACTTTGTCGTATAATTAATTAAAAAACAAATTGACAATATAATAAAAGTATTAACAATATACATAGTACATTCAAAATTTTTCATAGTATCAGATAAATTAATCACATCTTTCGAAGTTGCTATAAAATTAAATGCTAACATTAAAGAAAAAGCTAAAGTAACTGTAATTAAATATATAACATAGTCTTTAAAACTTCTCTTAACATTTTTTAAAGCTAATTTACTTAACACTTAAAACATCCCCTCCAAGTAAAGTAAGAATATCCAAAATTTCTTCAAAAAATTCCTTTCTTGATTTTTCACCCTTTATTATCTCATTAAATATCTTACCATCTTTTAAGAATAGAACCCGACTACAAAAACTGGCACTAAAAGCATCATGAGTAACCATTAAAATAGTTGCCTCTAAATCAGTATTCATTACTTGCATAGTCTCAAGTAAAATTCTAGCAGATTTAGAATCAAGCGAACCAGTAGGTTCATCAGCCAAAATTAATTTAGGATTGTTAATAAGAGCCCTTGCACATGCACAACGCTGCTTTTGACCTCCAGAAACTTCATATGGAAATTTCTCAAGTATCTCCTTAATGTCCAATTTATCAGCAATAGAATCTACAAGGTTATCGATTTCATTAGAATCAAAATTATTTACTACCAAAGACAAAGCAATATTTTCTCTTATCGTCAAGGTATCAAGTAAATTAAAATCTTGAAAAACAAAGCCCAATTCACACCTTCTGAAATCAGCTAATGCGTCTTCTTTCATTCTAGTAATATCAGTTTGATCAACCATAATATTACCACTGGTTACAGTATCTATTGTTGCTATACAATTCAAAAGTGTTGTCTTACCACTACCACTAGCTCCCATAATAGCAACAAATTCACCTTTCATTACCTGAAAACTAATACCATTAACAGCCTTTGTAATTACTTTATTTCTTCCATAATACTTTTTTACATTACTAAGTTTCAAAACTTCGCTCACAAGAATCACCTTCCTTATATATTTATTAAAACGAAAAATTAAATATATTAATGTTACCCTTACTAATAATATAATAAGTATATTATATTAGATTAATCTAAATTATTAATTTTTCCGTCTCAATAAATTATAGCAAATAACTAGAATAAATATAATTACAATTTTGTTATATTATAACCTTTACTAATAAATTATCAATGTCTCTAAAAATAAAGAATAGTATTATAAAAATCCCATTTTTTCATATTACTTTAATGTTATTTTATAAAAAAATCTCATAATAATATAATAAAAACAAAGACTAATTATATATAACTAATTTATATTAAATATATTTCTTAAAGCAAAAAATAGAACCCTAATTATAGGACTCTATTTCATAATTTTTATTTAATTAACGCACGTTTTATAATTAAAATTATATTTTATTGAATATTGTCTCCATCATTAATGACTGGCACTTCACCTGATAAAGAATTACCGGTATTTAAATCATTATCAGATTGTTGATTACCATTTTCTGACGAACTAGATATATTAGAATCATCAGAAGACGGACTTGTTGCTGAATCATCAGTATCACTTGAAGATGAAGATTCAACAGAATTTTGTTGTTCATCTGAAGATGCTTCTCCAAACGTAGATTCGGAATCATTCTCACTTGATTGATTATTAGAAGATTCTATACTAACTTTATCAACCTTAGTTATATCTACACTTAATTTACCACCAGTTGTAGAAGAAACAGTTAATAAAATATCATAAGAACCATTCGCAATTGTTTTTGACTCAGAGAACTGAGTACCAGCTCTATCAGCATACATATTAACAAATGGTGTTATTTCGGTATCTACAAATGCTTTATCCAATTCTATATCACCATGAATTTGATAATTTTCTAACGCCTTTGCTAGATCCACATCCTCCATATAAATAATATCCATATATCCCTTAGTATCTCCTGCATACGAATAAACTCGAACCATCACATAATCATGTCCATCGAACATAACTGTAGAGTGATTAAAATCTGTTCCTACAGAAGATGAAGTAAGATAAGAATTAACAAATGGATATATAGTACTAATTGGAAATGCCTTATTCTCAAATATACCAACACAGGCTCTATTTATTTGAGTCCTTAAGGTACCATCCGGAACAAGCCCCACACCAACAATTTTTTTACTTAATTGAATATATAAATTACTGGATACTTCTAAACATTTATTATTAGCATCATAACTAATTTCAGGAATAGTTCCAGAACTTACTAATGTAATAATATCTGCTGGAGCATAAGATTTAATATAATTATCAATAAATTCATACTTAACTTTAGTTGTCTCATCACTAGATGAATATAAATAACGATCTACATATTTCATAAATAATTCGTTATTAGATGCACTCTCATTATAGAAGTAAAACTTCTTCTTAAATAGATTAGAATCTCTATCTGTTTTTACATAACTTGTAAAATTATCATCTAACTCAAATATATATCTACCATTTTCTATTTTAGCAGTCATTCCACTAATTGATTGATTGAATTTATCAATATTACTGTTATTAATATAATGATCTGTAGTAAAGAATTTTTCTATATATTGAATTGCTTCTTCACCAATAGCCTCATTAGTATAAGAATTTACCCAATGTTTAAATTCCTCATAAATTCTTTCACTAGTTTTACCAGCAGGATCAATAACAGCTCTTTTACCTTCTACTAAATCAATAACAGGATATTTCTGCGCATATGATGAAGCAGAAATGCCATTTCGATCATCGCCAGTTACATACAAATATTTTACTTCTTTAGTATCATCACCAGAAACATTATTAAAAATTTCATATACATCCATACTAAATTTTAAATAACCATTCTTTGTAATATCACTAACACGACAACTCATCTTAACAGTTATTTCATCATCGTATCTATTATCATATGATAATACTTTTTTATTTGATAGAACACCTGGATTTTCTACAGTACCATAACCTGAAATAACACTTTCAATCTCACAACCATTACTAACAGATATTTCATATTTGTCATTTTCTTTATCCTTACCATTAATTAAACTATTTCTATCAAAGGTAAAGGCATATTTTAATGTATGAGATTTAGAACCAGGCTCTATTCTTTGACTCTTTATTTCACCTTTCATCTGTTTAAACGTAGCTGAATAATGCAAAACCTCAGAATCTATTGATTCTCTATGATATTTAGCTCCTGATTGAGTCCAGGAACTCATAGATATTGTGCCAATCATGAGGAGTGTATAAGCAAGAGTTTTGAAAACTCTTTTCTTTTTCATTTCATCACCTCACTTATATAATTTTTATTTCTGCGTTGCGGAATATGATACTTTAAGAATATCTTCATATTTTAATTTAGAAGAATAATCATTTTCATAATCATAATCCATTACTAATTTATATTTTCTTATTTTTCCTTGTGATGCTTTAATATTTTCAGTTATATTTATTTCATTACTAGTATTAAAATCAAAATCGTTTGGGTTAATTTCAACTTCACTACCATCTGCCCTAATTTCAAAGATTTCTGGATTCGAAAAACGATTATTATGCTTATCTATTGTTAATGTAACAACAAGCAAAGTACTAACCTCTAACTTAGTAGTATCAACAGTATAGTAAAAAGAAATCCTATCAGTTGGTCTAATAGAGCCTTCTTCTTTATCAGACTTATCATAATAACAGCTACTATCTGTACTAGGACAATCATCCTTAGCTATCGCAATATCAAACCTAGCAGATCTAGCATGATCATTAGAATCTACAAACGATGTGATATAACGAGAATAAGTAACCATTATTGTTAAGATACATAAAGCTCCAGTATACATACAAAGCCATTTTAATATATTTTTTCTAAAAGTTTTACTATATAATAAATTTCTCAACCTACTCACCTGATTTCTTTTTTTTGTTTTTTTCATCTCTCTTTGATTTATTATCATTTCTATCTTTTTTCTTACTAATACTAACAGATCCATTCTTCTTTTTATTATTTGAATCTTTAGTACGATTAACAGCTTTCTTTTTTTGCTGCTTCTTCTTAGCATTTTTCTTTTTATTTTTTTCTCTAGCTTCCTTTTTTTCTCTAGATATTAAGAATTTTTTTTCTTCTTCACTAATATCTAAGGGAACTCCATCTTTATCAGTACTAAGTAAAGTACAAACTATAAGTCCCATAATTAAGATAGAAACCAAAGTTACTGGATTCTTTATAGCCTTTATAACATATCCAAAATTACTTATTTTAAAGACATAAATACCAATAACATCTTTTTTAGTAATATAACTAGAATCATCCGAATTATTCGCATCACCTCTAGTTGTCATTTTACCATCATTTATTTCAACAATTCGGTGTGTTACTATCATATCATCTTGATCTTTGAAGGTAACAATGCTCTTTTCTTTATAATCTTGATCATTTGTATTAATGACAATTAAATCGCCCTTATTTATAGTTGGCACCATAGAGTCACTAACTACTTCTAGTATAGCATATCCAAAAACACTTGCCAAATCTTTTTCTAGTATATTAAGGGAAATATAACTATATGCATTATACATTAATATGATTATTAATAGGAACCAAAAGAATAACTGCCCTATTCTTTTCAAGATTTTCATAAATAAGCATCACCCCTTTTAATTCTTACTTACTTATTTTACAAGACTTACTTTCACGATCATAATCAACACTTACTAGTATTTCATACATCTGATCTTTTAAACTTGAACCTATTGCTGTATCTAACTTGTCATCAACTTCTACCCATTTCCATAGTAAAGAAATTTCTACAACTTCACCTGAATTTAATTCAATTGGATCGCTACCTGAAATTGGAGTTTTTAATGTGTTTTCAACACCATACTTATAAATTCCATCAGAAATTGAATTATCATCATCCCTAGTACCATCTTTATTTAATATTTCATAGGTATCATTACCACCATAATAGTAGCTCCATAAAGGAGAAGCAGGCTTACTATCAGCATCATACTTTGTATATTTTATGATATAACCCATATTTATACAACCACTATCTACACAAGTAGTAGTTTCTTTTACATTAATATGATTAATAGTAACTTTACTAGTAGATGTATTTTTAATATACATTACATGAGAACCATTTGCTCCTGGATAAATAATCTTATCTTTCTTAAACATTTTATAATATTCTTCATTGTGGAACAAATCAACATCTGTCAAATACATAACTAAATCTTTTTCTTGTAGTTCAATATATTTACTTTCCTCAGTATAAATAGCATATAATTTTATATTACCATCTACTACTACTTCACTATCCTTTTCATATCTAACTCCGCTACCATCTCTTTCTGTATTATAACTTTCTAATTCATAATACAAACAATTACCACTTTCATCTACTTTATGAGCAATAAATTCACTTAAATTTATCTTATCGCCCTTATTTTTATAAAAACTATGTTCTGTAGTAGGTTCTCTAAAGAAACCACCATTAGCATCAATCACAACGCTATAAACTTTCTTAGTTTTTATAGTTATATCAGTGCTTGCTATATCTTTTCCATAAACTTGACCAGATATAGTAACTGTAGCACTACCTTCCCCTAATATCTCACTTATAAATGAGATGAAATCTATAGAAGAAGTATTATCCTGTGGATCATAATCTATTGATACAACATCAGGATTAGATGAAACAATATCGATATATCCTTTGTCATTCTTCAATCTAATACCATTAGCAATTATTTCTATATCATCTTCGCTTGGAAGACTTCCATTAAAGATATTAGTATTGATAATTACATCTTTAAGATTATCGCCATCTGCATAACTAAACTCATAGTTATCAGTATTAGTTTTAATATAATAATCTTCCATCTTGATACTAAAGTCTAATGAATCCTTCTTACCTAAATATTCTATAGTCATAGTATAATCTTTACCAATATCGTCAACACTAGGAATAAGTGAAACAACACCTTTATCTATCTTTATTTCACCCTTATATCCTGGTATATCTAAAGAAATATCATCAACTGCATAATTTTCAGTAAGTTCATTATCTTCATATACACCATAACTAATAGAAATAGGTTTTTCAATATAAAATTCTTTCTTAATTTCATTTATAGCAATCTCTCTTACAGGTTTTTCAACATTAACTGTATAAGTTTCTTTTTTAGAACCATTTATAACAATTACTTCAATCTCATTATGACCTTCATTTAATTCAATATCAACTAACTGCTTATCTTGCAAATCATCAATGATCTTACCATTGACCTTATATTTAATTTTGGACTTAGAAGATGTAGGAATTGCGGTCATAGTGATTTTATCAGTATCATAACCAACAGTAGTATTATATGTTGTTTTATTAGGATCAAATTTTTTATCAAATCCAAATCCCTGAATACTAAGTACATCCAAAGTACTAGCATCTGAATCATCTTTTTTCTCTATTACCATATTATAAGTCTTTTTTGTTTTACCATCTTCTGCTGTTACAGTAATTTCAACATTTGTCTTTTTATCCTTTAAAGGTACATTAAATTTACCATCTTTATCACCTTTAGATTCTCCACCATTAACCTTATAAGTTAATGTAGCCTTACTATCAGTTAAATCATAATAAATATCAATATCTTTCGTATCACTTTCAACATACACAGTATATGGACCTGAATTTTCCTTATTGAAACCTGATACTGGCAATTTATTTGCTTCTGTGGAAGTAGAAGTAGCTAAACTTGCTAATGTATTAATTGATGATTTAATTGGTGGTTCAGGTGGTTGCTCTGCATCTTTTTCAGCTCTATTAATATCTACAGTATACCATTTCTGTGAACCATTTTCAGCCTCAACCACTATCAAGAATCTATTAGTTCCGGTATGTAACGAAATGTTTGAATCATAAACTCTACGACCATCTAAATAATAATATAATTTAGAAGTAGTACTTACTCTTGTCACATCTAAAGTTATTCTATCATTCTCATATGGCAAATCAATTCTATAAAATTGATTATTTTTAGAGAAACTAGGACTTAAAGTACCAACAGATGGTCTTATAAACTGTAATGAATTCTCAGAAGACTTTCTTTTTTCCTCATTTTTATCATTTGGTAGTATATGACACAGATTTGTGTTCATAGTATTACTAGTAGTATTATCAGACTTATTATTAATAACAGTCACATCATAAGTAACAGAATAAGTCTTACCTCGATAAACTACACTGACTGTAATAGTTGCTTTTCCCTTACGATGACCAGTAATAACAACTGCCCCATCTTTGATTTTGGCTGTTGCAACTTTTGAATTACTAGAAGCTGCTTTAACAGTTCCAAATATATTCTTTAATGTATATGGAATTCTTATAGTTCTTTCTTCACTCAAATTAATAATTCCATTACTACTTGCTAATTTAATCTCTTTTCTGCCCTCTTTAACTGTCAGCTTATGAGTTCCAATATATTCTTTACCATTTATTCTAGCAATTACAGATATTGTAACCTTACCAACCTTACGAGGATGTACTTCAACATAATTACCCTTTACAATACATGTAGCAATATTAGCATTACTAGTAGTACATTTAAACGTATTGCTATGGATATTATATTCTAAAAATTCGATTCGATACTTATCACCAACATATGTGGTTCCTTCTTTTTTAATAAATTTTAAGCCTTTATTATAGATTTTCTCCCAATTCTTATCTTCATCATTGATATCATAATTGGAAGAACCACTCCACTTATTTCCAATCTTTCCAAAGAATAGAGACGAACAGCTAGTAATCAAAAGCAAAATTATTATAATAATTATAATAATCATAATTATTCTTTTCAAAGTTGCATTGTCATCTTCATACTCTTCATCATCATTATATTCATATTCATCTATTTCTTCATATTTATCATCAAAATAGACATTTTTCTTTGATTGAGTTTTATTTTTATTATCTTTCTTATTCATAGCCGTTTCTTCTCCGTTTTCTCTAATTCCAAATTAAGCCAATGAATTTCATTGGCTTAATTTGGAAGCCAAATAATTAACTTCCTGAGTAACCTTACTCAACATATTAGCATACTATTAGTTAGCAGCCTTTTCAGATTGAGTAGCAGTTAATTTAACATTTAATGATACGTTTGCAGTAGCATCATTTCCTAATGCTGTATCTTTTGCATCATCTCCATCGATAGCCCAAGACCATCCAATAGTATGTGTGCTTTCAGATACTGTACCAGCTGCATAAACTTTTTGTGTAGTACCATCTGCTGCTTTATATAAATTTTCAATAGCTTTTGCTAAATCTTTTGCAGTAACTACATTGTCTCCATCTAAATCAATAACTTCAGTACCATCTAAAGTATAAACGATTGGAGCATATTCATCAGTATTGATAGTATCTGTAGCTGAGATAGTAGCATCGATAGTGTAGTTAGTTTCAACTTCACCAGAAAGTGAGAACTCATATGAACCAGAAGTTCCTGGAGCTACAACTTTATCTGTTGATAATACGTCAGTCTTTGTATCATCACCTGAAGCTTTATAAGATACAGCGAATAAATCATCGATAGTTGTAGATTTATTTAATTGCCATTTAGCAACTCTAGCTGAATCAGTTTTGTTAATTATATCAGATGTATATCTTGCATAAGTTCCAGATACTGATCCCATACTTACTGCTGTTAATAAAGCTAATGAACCAACTAATACCTTTCTTGTATTCTTCTTCATTTTTTCACCTCCTTTTCAAATTATTCTATTAAGTATAGCTATACTTAAAGAATTTTCACAAATCTATATGTAACATTCTATAAAGAATGGTACACCATAATTATTTATTCTTAGGAGTCTTTTCTTCATTACTCTTCTTTGTACTAGTTTTAGTACTTGAAGTTTTCTTTGAAGAACTTTTTTTATTGTTAGCATCTTTATTATTTGATGTTTTTTTATTAGACAAACTAGACTTTGAAGAATTTTTATTTGTATTAACTCTGCTTGATGTTTTCTTTCTTTCTTCTTTAGCAAGTTCCTTCTGCTTCTTATACGCTAAGAATTCTTCATGTTCTCTTTCGCGTTCTTTCTTAGCAGACATATAAAACGCAACACCAAATATTACTGTTATACCAAGAACAATGATAATTATTGTTGTTGGTTCTGCAAGGGAACTAAACATATTTCCAACACCTGGAATTCTAAATTTATAAATTCCCTCTACATCTTTATATTCAACAAGACTTTGGTCTTGTGAATCATTATTATCTCCTTTGGTAACGAAATACCTTTCATCATTTTCATCAACTACTTCAACAATACGATGCGTTGTTACAGTATTTTCGTCATCCCTAAATGCTATTATATCACGTTCTGATAATTTTTCAACCTCATTTTGATCAAGATCTTTAATAATTATCAAATCGCCTCGTTTGATTTTTGTTTCCATAGAATCAGACAAAACTATAAATGGCTTATAACCAAAGATTGTAGGAACCTTATCTTCATCAGTCTTCGCTTGTATCATTACTGAGATATTGATTAACAATATTGGTATTAAAATAGCACATATTGCTATAGTAGCCCAGTTACTAGGTTTCTTATACCACTTGTCACTATCTGCCAAACGACTCTTATTCCTTCTCATAACTTTACCTCTTTCTTTATTGCTTATTGTGAGGATAAAATCGAAATATCTAGCCCCCACAGAAATATGTAAATTATATTAAATAATACATTTCTTTAAATCAAACCTATTAAAACTATACTAAACAACATTTGGTCACTTAGTGCTTCTTATTATAACACAATCTTAAGCCAATGTCAACACTTTTTGTTTAGGAGATTTTTCTTCTGCCATTTCCTGAAGTAACATTTGATTTAAGAAATTTTCTAAACAATCATCAATTCTTGCTAATAAATCATCATCCGTATTAGTAGTAGCTGAATTCTCCTGAGCATCATCCTCATTTACAGTAGTGTCTACTTCTGGAGTTTCTGGAACAGTCTCCTCAGTAGTAGGAATATCTACTTCTG
>CAOJZZ010000013.1 GCA_948466315.1 uncultured Mycoplasmatota bacterium
ATCTCAATTAATTTTACATAGTTTTTGGTCCACCAACACTACTTGACAAAGAACCGATACATCAAATAACATATCAAAGTCAAAGACACAGAGGCAACACAAATATCTGGCAAAACAATTGAAACTAAAAGTGTTATAAATTCAAAAAGCAACACCATAAAATAAGGAAAAGTTTTTTTTCTATTAATACTTTTTATATTATAAATAACAAAAGGAAGGACAGTTAAACAAATAACAGCACAAGCAATATAAGGAAACCATACAGCTGGACCATAAAGATATTGTACATGTCCAAAAGAATTATATGCATAATTAACTGGCAACAAAATCTCAACAATTGCCATAACAATAGCAGATAACAATAAGGCTATTGTAACAGGCCATTTCCGACTATCCAAAAAACTATTAAATTTTACATTCTTTTCATATATAACAATAAAAATATAATATACAAGTAAAACAAATAAAAACATCAACATAATAAAAAACATCTTTTTAGCTAAACCTATAAATAAGACATTAGAAATATATTTTGTTGAAAGAAGATAAAACAATTCAAAAATAACATCAATTATACTAAAAATTAATAAATGTCTATATATTACAATTTCATGATTTTTTTTAACCTTCTTACCAGCATAAACAATTCCAATAAAAACAATAAATAATAAACAACAAGCATTCAAAGTAATCTCAAAAACAAAACTTTCTGTAGTCATCACAACTCACCTACTCTAATATTATAAAAAAATAATATCATAATAATTAAAAAAAGTAAAAATAAAATAAAAATTTATGTAATAGATTACACTACAAATAGAATCTGTAAATAAAATTTTAATTCTATTACTTAATAACATATAAAATACCATACTAATTAAATTAACAAATATTATAAAACAAAAAAATAAAAGTGTCTGCTAATTGATTTTAACATAACACCTTGATCCTTATCTTTTTATTTATTATATTTAAAAAATAACCATAATTATTTTATTCTTCCTAATCTTTTAAATGGAAAAACAACAAAACTTGTCTTTCCTTCTATCTGATTTTTTTTAAAACTACCAAATACTCGACTATCCATCGAATTAGTTCTATTATCACCAAGTACAAAATACTCTCCATCTGCTACCTTAATTTCTGAAAAATCCTCAGTTTTCTTATGTGAAAAATCTTCATCAACAACTTTACCATTTATATATAATTTATTATCTAAATATTTTACCTTCTCACCTGGTAATCCAATAATACGTTTTACTATGTATTCATGACCTGTATTAATAACTACAATATCAAATCGTGAAATATCAGAAAAATTATAACCAATTTTATTCAAAGCCATTATATCATTATTATGCAAAGTAGGAACCATCGACTCCCCATTTACTCTAATAAAAGTAAAAATATAACATCTAATTACAATAACAAATATAATAACTGCAACATATGGTAATATTTCTTTAACAATTCCCTTAAAATTCATTTTCATTTTATATCAGTAACAAAAAAACAAGGATACTCCTTATTTTAATGCTCTCCTCTTTCTTTAATACGATATCTACCAATCTTACCTCTAAGGAATGTAAGTTTTGCTCGTCTAACTTTACCTTTACGTATTACTTGAATACCAGCAAGCTTTGGTGAATGAATTGGAAAAGTTCTCTCAACACCTATTCCACTAGACATCTTACGAACAGTAAATGTTTCAGAAACACTACCTCCACGACGTGCTACAACAACACCTTCAAAAGCTTGTATACGCTCTCTCTTTCCTTCAATAATCTTAACATCTACTCTAACAGTATCTCCTACACGAAATTCTGGTATGTTAGGATTAATTTGTTTTTGATTAATTTTGTCAATAATATTCATAACAGTTCTCCTCTCAATTTATTTTACTAATGATCATATTCCAAAGAAAAGCGGATCATCTCCCTTGACGAAATAGATTATACCATAATTAATCATATAAATCAACAATTATAACTCCAAGAATTACATTTCGTAACAACAAAATTATATGTTTATCAACAGTAATCATAATATTAATATTATAAATTCTAAATAGTTATAATATTTTAAAACATAATTGAAAATATACTAGTAATTATACCTTATAAAAGGATCCTCTACCTATTAATTACTAACACCTTGCATTGAAAAATCAGATTCTTTTATAACATAACGATATACACGATTTAGATCCTCAACATAAAATTCTGACTTAATATTATTCACTTTATCATAAATAATTGGCTGACTCAAACTATTACTAGCATCTAATAACTCAGAAAATGTAAAAACTCTAATTAACACTTTATTCCTCTCTAAAGAATAACCATCTCTAGCAACCACAATATAAGGATTATAATCTTTCAATATTTGTCTTAACTTATTTTTATAAAGCTTAGAAGTAATAATAGCCCCATGAATCAAACTAATTAATCTAATTAAAATAAATATACCAAAAAGGAAAAAAATAACCCCAATAGAAACTATAAGTATATTTAAACTATATCCATTAGAAATAACAGAGCGATCAACATCAGATACCCTCTTTTGTACCATAAATGTATCACTATTAAAAGGAATATACAACATGGAAACATTTCTCCACTCACTATTTGCCTTTAGATATAAAGAAACAGTCATTTCCGCTCTACTTGAACCATCTTTTTTACTATCATATTGATTAAAAATATCATAATATTTAGAAAAATCTATATCTGTATCTACCGCCAAATCAATGGACTTAGAAGATTCATCTAAATACTTATCAGTAACTAAAATATCATCAACTGTATATAAAATATCAGAAGATGCTACATCATAAACTTTAAAACTACCAATAACCGAATATTTATAATCAGATATATCCCCTTTATTATAATTCGCTTTATATGAAAATCTAACAGGAATATTTTCTGTTAACGAAGTCGAATAATCTTCTTCTTCAGTCAAACAATTATTATTATTCTTTAAACAAACTTTATAAGAAATATCGCTTTTACCTTTATAAGGATCCAAAATATTATCTTTTTCCTTAATAGCAGAAAAAATAAAATAACTACTATTAAGTAAAAATACTAAAATCAAAATTATCATAATCCCTACTTTAGTCTCAAAAGAAATATATCTACTCTTAGAAAATCCATGAAATTTGGTCTTTTGATTACTATCATCATTCACAGCATTATCATTCATTCCTAAAGACTCTCTATTTTTTTTTAAAAATATCTTCTCATTCTTGATATCATCAGAAAAAATAGAAGGTTCCTTGTCATCAAAGTCCAAAACTTCCACATTAGAATTATTTAAAATAACCTTTTTATCATCTAACAAAGTACCCTTAAAAAAGGCTTTATCATCAAAATTATTCATTCAACCCACCACCAAATTTTTTGTTTTAATACTAGACGTTTTTATACACAAGATTATATCATAAACTACCATCCAAAACAACAAATTTATTAGTTTATTTATTAGTTTTTCTCCATTTCTTACAACAAAAAAGTAAAATTGACATTAATTTATAATAAATTTTAAATTTACAAAATCCGCTTAAATTAATTACTAAAAATAAAAAAACACTATCTAAAATAGTATAAAAAATCAAACACGACTATATTATTAAATAATTTAAAATAAATAATAAAAATTAGCTAGTTATCTACTCTTTCCATTACTTTGTCCCATAAAATAACTACTATTCAATTCAATTAATCGATTATTAGCTTCTTCTTTTAATGCCATTAATTGCTTAGACATCATTTCCAATTCTTTTTGTTTCAAATAAGAACGGTACTTATTCTTAATTTCCAACCGAAACTTCTCTATCTGATTTAAAGCTACCCTATAAGAATCTCCTGTACCATCATCACTAACTAATAATTCAGTAAGTAAAAGTATTAACTTATTATATTGATTCATCACCTTTTTTAATACTAAAGGACAAGAAAGTTTAATATCTATAACTTTCAAATTAAAAACAGTCTGCTTATTAATAACAATTCCCTTTTTCGTTGTCATAAAAAAGCCAGGAAACATAACTAATTCTTTTCCATCTACTTCATATAATTGAAAAACAGCATCTTTTTTAATAGAATACAAACTAATCACCCACTTATTAATTTAATAAATCAGGACGGCTAATTCTAGTTTTCTTAACAGCTTCCTGATAACGATAATCATTAATCCTCTTATGATCACCAGAAAGTAATACTTCTGGAACCGCCATTCCCTCATATACTCTTGGTTTAGTATATTGAGGATAATCAAGTAACTTTTCACTAAAAGAATCATTTAAGTGTGACTCTTCTGCTATAACTCCAGGTATCAGACGAACAATAGAATCAACAATAACCATACTAGCAATCTCTCCACCGGTAAGTATATAATCCCCTATACTAATACAAGCATCACAAATACTTCGTATTCGCTCATCAAACCCTTCATAATGTCCACAAATTAAAATCAAATGTTTTAAACTAGCTAACTCATAAGCTTTACTTTGCTTATAAACTTCCCCATCAGGAGTAAGCAAAATCACCTTAGAATCATCCTGCCTTAGACTCCTAACACAATCAAATATAGGTTGACAAGTAAGAACCATACCACAACCACCACCATAAGGAGTATCATCAACTTTTTTGTGAATATCCTTACTAAAATCCCTAAAATTATGGATTTTAATATCAACTAACTGATTATCAATAGCCCTTCTTACAATCGACTCATCAAATACACCTTGAAACATATCTGGAAAAAGTGTCAATATATCAATTTTCATCATATCACCTAAAACTAAAGTCCTTGAATAATAGAAACATGAACTTCTTTTTTATCCTTATCTATTTTTTCTATCATTGGCGAAAAAAACGGAATCAAAATCTCTTTATCAAACATTACTCGAATAATTTTATTAGTAGGACTAGCAAAAAATATTTCCTTTATTATTCCCCTTTTTCCATCACTTGTCAATACCTGATATGTCATTAGATCCTCATCCAATACCTCATTATCTAAAAGTTGCAAATTTTTCTTATCAATATATACTTTTTTATGTAATAAAAATAACACATCATTAATATTATGATAATCATTTAAAGTAACCATATCAAAATTCTTATGAATTCGATAACTTCTAATAATATATTCATAGTCTCCAATAATTAAATGATTACCAACAATAAAAGCTTTTTCTTTAAAAGAAAAATCACTAAGTATTCTTATTTCTCCTTTAATTCCATGAGTAGCAACTACTTTACCTATATAAATTTTATCCATTATATCACCCTAATTCAATTCATAAAGAAATATACTAGTAGCAATCGCTACATTTAAACTTTCAACATTTTTATCCATCGTAATCAAAAGCATCTTATCACACAATTTTTTAAGTTCACTTCTTACTCCATTACCCTCATTTCCAACAATTAAAGCAAATCTCTTTTTATTCTTAGCAGTAAGACTCTTAACATCAATTCCACATTCAACATCAGTTCCATATATTGGAATCTCCATATTATGTAAAATAGAAATAATCTCATAAGCATTCCTTTGAATAATATTTATATGAAATAACATTCCTTGTGTAGCACGTAAAACTTTCGGATTATATAAATCAACTGTATTTTCTGATAAGACAATCGTACTAACATTAAAAGCAACTGCACTACGAATAATAGTCCCTAAATTACCAGGATCTTGAACCTCATCCAAAATCAAAATTCTTTCTCCTATCAACTCATCCTGATTTAACTTTTTACATAAAGCCATAACTGTACTAGGAGTATCCATAGTAGAAATTTTATTCATAACACTTTTAGTAACATAAGTATAAGAAACTGGGATAGGTAAAGCCTCATTTTCCTCCAATATAAGCTCTAAAATAGCTCCTTTTTTATAAGCTTCTAATACTAAATGCATTCCTTCAACAATATATTCATTATATTCATCACGATACTTTTTCTTTTGCAACTTTCGATACTTTTTTATCTTTTCATTATCCAAACTAGAAATAACCATTAAAATTCCTTCATCTCCTCTCTATAAACTTTATAATCACTCATATTATCCTCTACTAAAGACCAAAAAGCCTTCGAATGATCACCATGAATCAAATGAGTAAGTTCATGTACAATCACATAATCTAAATATTTAGTATCTCTTTTAATAAGTTCTAAATTCAAAGTAATTACTTTAGTTCTAATATTACAAACACCCCATCTACTAGTCATCTTTCTAATTTTTAAACTAGGATAAGGAATTTTCCTAGAATAATTTTCATATATAGCATCTAAATGTTCCAAAAACAAAGTTTTAGCCTGTTCCTTATACCACTTATCAATATCTAACCTTTTATTCAAAAAAACCTTACCTTCTCCAAAAGAAATATCACAATACTCAACATAAACAACATCATATTTTTTTCCCAAATAATAAAAACCATCATTATTTTCTTTCTTCTTTTGTTGAATCGAAATCATTTTAACAATTTTATCATAATTTTCTTCAATTAACTTTAAAATAGCTCTATTAGTAGTAAACTTATTAGTAGTAACTTGAATTGTCAAATCTTTTTTTACTCTAATATAAGTATTCCTATTTCCAACTTTTTTTTGTATATCTATTAAATAATAAGTTCCATCAACTTCTAATTTCATAGTACCACCCCTCTTATTTTACAATATATAGCAAAAAAAAGAAAGACTATCCAAACAATAACAAGTAAGATAAATAATATAAAAACTATCAATTTATAAAAATACAAAACAGATTATTCATTCTCTCTTTAACTCATATAAAAGTCTTATCTAAAATAACCTTTAATTTTTCATTAACCAATAAAAATAATACTTTTTAATAACATTATAGAATCTATATATAAATACTTTATAACCAACTTAAATAACATATTTTAAAAAAAACATTTCCAATAAATGTATAAAATAGTAATATTTCTTTCATGATATAAGTAAGGAGGAAAATATAAATATGAGTATTAGAGAACACATTATTAATAATTTTAAAGGAGACGACTATGATAGTTTAAAACGAGCTATTGATGAGTCTATAGAAGAAAAAGATGAAATTACTTTACCAGGTCTTGGGGTATTTTTAGAAATAATTTGGGAAAATGCTGATCAAGAATTAAAAAATCAATTAATAGATATTATTAAAAAAAGAGTAGAAAAAGGATTAGACACAAATGAAAATGCCTAATCTTTTTTATTTTAAATAATAAAAACACATCGCCTATTTCAAGATAAACTCCCTATTAAAATTATTCTTAAAAATACTAAATTATAAAACAAAACTAATTCAAACAAGAACTCATATAAATATACCATAATAATAAAAAAAACAGCTCTAAAAAAAGAGACTGCAATAAATCAATTATTATCATAAATAAACCTTTAGTTATTCTTCAAGAATGTTTAAACAATCTAAACATTTACTAATTTATATTTTAAATTTATTTATCCCTTAATATTGCTCCATGTTTATTTATTACTTCTGAAATAATATTATTAAAAACTTTCATAACTTCTTCATCTGTAAGTGTTCTACTAGAATCCATAAACTCAACAGTAAATGCTATTGACTTCTTTTCCTCTGAAACATTCTCCCCTGTATAAACATCAAATACTGTGACCGAATCAAGTAATCTTCCCCCAGCTTTTTTTATAGTAGAAATAATACTATCAGCAGTCATATCATTATCTAAAATAAAGGCCATATCTTTTTTTATTCCTGGATATTTTGGTGCCTCTTTATACTTTAATGGCTTAATCTTACTCATTAATGCATTAAGTGACAATTCAAATACATAAATCTCATCCTTATTAATACTTGGGTGTACCCTACCCAAAATACCAATCTTCTTTCTATCAAGTAAAATATTAGCACTAATACCTGGATGTAGAGAATCCTCATCACTAACTTCAAAACTATATCTATTCTTAAACCCCATAAAACAAAGAATATTCTCAATCATTCCCTTTACCATATAAAAATCATACTTAACTGGCTTACTCCATCCATTACTTACATAATTACCCGATAAAAGACCAGCAACTAAACTAGTTTCATTATATTTCTTATCATATGTTTTAGCTATCTCATAAATACAAATATCATTAACTTTTCGCTTTTTATTATAAGAATAAACATTTAAAAGAGATGGAATTATACTAGTCCTAACAACACTCTTATCACCACTCATAGGATTAGGTAATAAAGCATTTTCTACACCCCTATATCTAAAAATGCTAGCCTCATTAAAAGAAACTAAAGTATAAGTCTTAACTTCATTTAATCCAAGTCCCCTAAGTCTTTTAGAAAGCATCTTTCGATATCCTACATCTCCAACATACTCTCCTCTTCTAATAGGAACAACAGGAATAGTACTAACAAGATTATGATATCCATAAAGTCTCCCTATCTCCTCAGCTATATCATTAATATTAGGATCAATATCTAATCTTCTGGAAGGAATAGTAACAATAAACTTACCATTCTTAAATTCATATGGAAACTCTAATCTTTCAAGTTCTACCTTCATATCCTCACAACTAATAGTAATTCCCAACAGCTTATTAACATCTTCTGGAATAAATTCAACTATTTTAGAAGTTTTATCTACTACATCATGACTTACTATACCAGTCAATATTTTAGCATCTGCATACTTCTCTAGCAAATAACAAGCCCTGCTTAAGGCCATCTGAGTATACTCATAACTTAACCCCTTTCCATATCTAATTGATGCCTCACTTCTAAGATTAAGAGTATTTGCAGTATATCTAATACTAACTGCATCAAATATTGCTGCCTCTATTAAAATAGTTTTAGTATTATTATCAACTTCTGTATTAACTCCTCCCATAACTCCAGCAATACAAACAGGCTTTATACCATCAGTGATTACTATATCACTAGATTTCAATACTCGATTAACACCATCTAAAGTTACTACCATCTCATCATCTTTTGCATCCCTAACAACTATCTTATCACCTAATTTATCTTTATCAAAAAAATGAAGTGGTTGTCCAAACTCAAGCATTACATAATTTGAAATATCAACTACATTATTAATTGGTCTCATACCAGCAGTAATAAGACGTCTTTTTATAAAATCTGGACTCTCACCAATCTTTATATTAGTAACCATTTTAGCCAAATAATAAGGACACTTTTCAGTTTCAACACTCAAATTAAAATGATTTTCTATGTTTTCACTAATCTCATTAAAACTAAGTTCTGGTAACTTAACCCGTCTATTTAAAATAGCCCCAATTTCATAAGCAAAACCAATATGGTAATAGCAATCATTATTACGATGCTTATGAATATCCAGTTCATATAAAGTATCTGCAAGACCCAAATAAACAATAGGGTCACTTCCAACAATCGCATCATTTCCTAACTCTTCAATTCCCCTAGAGTAAGCCTCATCTGTTTTTTCTTCTAAACCTAATTCATATAGAGCACAAATCATTCCATTAGATTCTACTCCACGAAGCTTACTCTTTTTTATTAAAAAGTCCCCTGGTAACAAAGCTCCTGGTAAAGCAACTATTACTTTAAGTCCTTCACGTACATTAGGAGCACCACATACTATTTGATAATTATCTTTATCACCGACATCAACTTGACAAATATGTAAATGATCACTATCTGGATGCAAGACACATTCTACAACTTCTCCTACTACTAAATGATCAATATGATTAGTAATAACTTTTTCTATATTAATACCTGCCTTTGTAATAGCAACAGCTAATTCTTTTAAATCCTGATCACTTATATCAATATAATCTTTTACCCATTCTAAACTAATCATTCTATTCACTCTCCTTCCTATCAAAGATTTTTACTTCTCTTAAATCTGTATTATAAAAAACTCTTAAATCATTTATATCATACTTTAACATAGCTAGTCTCTCAGCTCCAAAACCAAAAGCAAAACCACTCCATACCTTTGGATCATAACCAGACATAGAAAGTACATTTGGATGAACCATTCCTGCTCCAGCTACTGTAATCCACCCAGTCTTCTTACAAATATTACAACCACTACCTTTACAATTAAAACAACTAATATCAACCTCAACACTAGGTTCAGTAAATTGATAATAACTTGGTCTAAATCTAGATTCAACATCTTGACCAAACAACTTCTTCATAACAACATCAATCATTCCCTTTAAATCACTCAAACTAATATCTTTATCAACCAATAATCCCTCAATCTGCATAAATTGATGTGAATGAGTAGCATCATCATCATCTCTTCTATAAGTTTTACCTGGACAAATCATTCTAATAGGAACACTACCCTTACCTTCTAACATTGTCCTAACCTGAACTGGTGAAGTTTGACTACGAAGTAAAATCTCCTCTCCCTCTAAATAAAAAGTATCTTGAGCATCTCTTGCTGGATGACCCTTAGGAATATTCAACATCTCAAAATTATACTTATCATATTCAATCTCAGGACCATCAACAACATCATATCCCATCGACATAAACACACTCTCTACTTCTTCAACCAACTTTTCTAAAATATTAGGAGCACCAGTCACTATTTTAGTAGCAGGTAAACTAATATCAATAGCTTCTCTACTTAACCTATCATTTAATAAAGCTGTTTCAAATTTACTCTTTTTTTCTTCATAAAAATCATTGAATAAATTTCTAACTTCATTAACTTTTTGTCCAAATTCCTTCTTTTCTTCATTAGGAATATTCTTAATCAAACTATTAAGCTCTGAAATAAGTCCCTTCTTACCAAGATATTTTACTTTAAAATCATTAAGACTCTTTAAATCTACTACACTACCTTTATCCTTTTCCATTAATTCTTTAACTTCTTCTATACTCTTACTTTCCATAATTATCTCCTATTCTACCTCTAAATTTTGTTAATATTTTACTTCTTTTCCTAGAACTATCTAATTACGTTTATTATCCCTATCAATAACTCTACATACAACATCATTTATTTCCATAGTTGGAAAAACACTACTAAGTGTATAAAACAAATCATTATCATTCTTCATAACATCATCCTATCCAAAATATTTATTAATCTTCTTACTAATTTATTCTATAACTTTTCTATATCACTCTATTAACTAAAAAAAGACAACTACATATAAGGACGATTTACTCGCGGTACCACCTTATTTCATAGTTATCTACATACTATACCCTCAAATCTTTTAACGCAAGAATTACGCTTACTATTAATAAGAACTCCTAAGACGAATTCATAAACTAACTTTACTTGTTTCCACCAACCACAAGCTCTCTTAAAAAGACTCATTTATTACTACTTCTTTATCACAGTTTTTTAATAATTACTAAAATATAATTTTATTAAAAAAATTATTTAAAGTTATTTATTTACTTCCTTAACTTTTATCTTAGTTATCTCTTTACTAACATCAACTAAAATTAACTTCGAAGACATATCAGTAGTAACCATACCATCTGGTCTATTAATCAAAAAACTAACCATTAATGTATCTTTTGAAATACTAGTTTTAACATTAGTAATATCATAAGCACTACTACCTAAAGATATATTAATAACACAAAGTGACTTCTTTTTAAAATAGCCTTTATCATATTTACTATTATCAATATCTAATTTAGTTCCCTTAAAATAACTCACAAATTTATTATAATCATTAATATTAGAAATAATCAAATTTGAAAAGTTAGAAATATACCCACTATCAATAACTTTATAATTAATTTTTTCATTGCCATCTCTAAAAAAAATACAAACTGCAACTACTAATACAGTCAACAATATTACAATAACAGTTTTCTTAATCATAAAAAACACTATATTAGGTACTTAGACTGTAAGTAGTTCTTGTTCCTTTTCTTTTAATAAAGACTCTATTTTTTTATTATAATCATTAACTAAATCTTGAATATCCTTTTCTATACCTTTTTTCTCGTCATCACTAATCTCCAATTTTTTTACTTCTTCTAAACCATCATGACGAATATTTCTAATTGATACTTTTCCCTCTTCTGCTAAAGCTTTAACTTGTTTTACTAATTCTTTTCTACGCTCCTCAGTAAGTTCTGGTATGACAATTCTAATAGTTTCTCCATCATTACTTGGATTATATCCTAAATTAGCCGCAACTATTGCCTTCTCAATATCACTTAAGGCTCCCTTATCAAAGGGCTTTATTAATAATTGCCTAGCCTCAGGAACAGAAATAGTTGCAAGCTGCTTAAGTGGAGTCAAACTACCATAATACGAAACATTAACCACATCCAAACTAGCAGGATTAGCTCTGCCAGCTCTAACTTGAGCAAACCTTCTTTTTAAACTATCTAACGATTTATCCATACCATTAGTAAGATCTAATATAATCATATCACAATCCATCAATTCATCTCTCCTTATTTATATTATAGTATAAGGACTAAATAAAATAAAGAAAAATTAATCTAAATAACACAAATAACCATAATAAATGAAATAACAAATGTCAAAAGTATTGAAAAACATATAAATAATCTTTTTACTAAAACACTAAGATAATCATTATCATCAAAAAAGCCACTCAAAAAAGAAACATCATCTACCAACAATTCTCTAGATTCAAAAGAATTCTTTAAAATACTATCAGTATTATCTAAACTATTAGAAGAAGAAGCATATAAATTTCTCATATCTTCTTCTAATTTTTCTACTTTTTTGGGAGCAGAAAATGTTTGCTCACTACTAAAACTAATACGAGAAATATTCTCAATATCATCTAATTCACAAGTAATATTTAAAGAATTATCTTTACTACTCTCAACTTTTTGACTTATTTCTCTTATTCTTATTTTTTTTATCAAATCACTTTTACTAATTACAGGTGTTATCTCTAATGTATCATCATAATTATTATTTAATTTTTCAATTTGCTTCTCTATATTTTCAATTGATAGCTCAGTACTATTCACTCTTATCTCCCCCAGTTCTGCATATTATAACATACTCTAAAAAAAAATTAAAGCACTAAAACTAAAAAAATAAAGGTTAATCCATCTTTTTATATAATATATGTTATAAATTAAGATAATAGTATAATTAATGTCTAAAAAAAAAGAATATACAAACTTTAATAATCTGTACATTCTTCTAAAATATATTTATCAATAAGTTCTAAATATTTATTTTTAATACTCTTCTTCTTTTTCTTAAGAAAATCATAATCTACAGTTCCATCAACAAAAGCTCCTACATTATTGTGACCAATAATTTCTCCATGCTTTACAAAGTATACATCTGGTAAATAAAGATAAGGGTTCCCTTCCTCATTATTATCTAAATAATTTTCCAATTTCTTTATTAATTTTCTATATTTCTTCGTATTTTTTTCTTGAATACTTTTAGGATTGTAATAATAAACCCGTGAAATATTCTTAGAATCTAATACTTGATTCAAAATTTTAGCACTAGAAACACACATATCACTATCTGAAGTCCCAAAGAAAATAATACCAGACTGACTTTCCAAAATATTTAATACTTCATCAATAGTAACATATTCAAAAGGATTATCTTTACTAATAGAATATTCTAAAGAAAACTTTTCGGCACTAGATAATTCTTCTGTTTTTTTTACAGAACATCCTGTTAACAAAACAAGTCCAATAATGAATAAGAATACTACTTTTTTCATAGATTACTCCTAATAAATGATTATGCCCCCTGAATTTGACTCATTACTTCACTAGCAAAATCTTCTTGCTTTTTCTCAATTCCTTCTCCAACGGCAAATCTTATCATAGAAACAATAGAACCACCATTATTTTTTACATAATCAGCAATTGTAACAGAAGAATCTTTTATAAATGCCTGCTCCTCTAAACAATTTTCTTTATAAAATTTATTCATTCTACCAGTAACCATTTTCAAAGCAATTTCTTCTGGCTTTCCTTCTGCCATTACCTGCTCCTTAATAACTTGAGACTCTCTTTCAATTAACTCTGCTGACACACCTTCTCTATTTAAAGCAACTGGATTCATTGCAGCAGCTTGCATAGCAACATCACGAGCTATGTCACTAGAAGCTCCTTTAACAACAACAAGTGCCCCAATCGAACCACCCATATGCTTATATACACCAAAAACATCATCAGCAGATTTCGTAACTTTCTCAAAACGTCTAAAACTAATTTTTTCTCCAATCTTAGAAGTTAGAGCTACTATTTTATCAGAAACAGTCTCCCCACCATCTGAAATAGCTAAAACATCATCAATAGTATGAACCTCATTAGTTAAAATCATATCTGCTAAATAATCTACAAAATTAACAAACTCTGCATTCTTAGCCACAAAATCTGTTTCAGAATTAACCTCTAATATTACAGCAGTATCACCATCTGTTTTTATCTGGCATAAACCATCTGCTGCAATTCTACCTTCTTTTTTAGCTGCTTTAGCAATTCCTTTCTTTCTTAGCCAATCAATTGCCTCTTCCATATTTCCATTAGTCTCTTCTAATGCCTTTTTACAATCAAGCATTCCAGCTCCTGTTTTTTCTCTCAATTCTTTTACATCACTTGCTTTATACATAATTTCCTCCTATTATAAATCAAAAATATTTAACTTCCATTTAATTATATACTACTTTTTCAAATTTAAAAAGAAAAATTTAAAAAACAAGAATGGTATACCTTCCCCCATCCTTGTCTAAATCAAAACTACTTATTTAAAGCCTCTATTAATTCTGACTTTTTCATAGTAGAATATCCCTTAATTTCAGCATCCTTTGCTTTTGTTTTTAATTCGGTTAATGTTAGATCATCTAAATTTTCAGATGAATTTTCCAAAGTCTCTTCACTTTTAACTGTTGCTGAATTTTGTGAAGCTTTCTCTTCTTTTTCAGAAGCCTTAGCCTCCTTTTTTGCTATTTTTACTTTGTCATCATCATTAACATATTCAATAATTTCATTACCATTAACTTCTGCAATAGCATTTGTCAAAACTCCAATCAAAAGCTTTACAGAACGAACAGCATCATCATTTCCAGGAATTACATAATCAACCATATCAGGATCACAATTAGTATCTACAATACCAAAAACAGGAATTCCTAAAATACGAGCCTCTTTAATTGCTATCTCTTCCTTACGAGGGTCTACAATAATCATAGCTTGAGGCATTTTCTTCATCTCACGAATACCACTTAAATTCTTATTTAATTTATCGTATTCTTTTCTAATTTTAATAACCTCTTTTTTTGGTAATAAATCAAAAATGCCATCTTGCTCCATTTTTTCAATTTCTTCCATTCTTCTAATTCTAGAACGGATTGTTTTAAAATTAGTTAAAGTACCACCTAACCATCTTTCGTTAACATAATACATATTAGTACGAGTAGCACTTTCTAAAGCTGCTTCTTGAGCTTGTTTCTTAGTTCCAACAAACAAAAACTTACCACCAGCTTCTGCAATCTCTTTCATAGCTACATAAGCTTCTTCTAATTTTTTTACAGTTTTCTGTAAATCGATAATATAAATATCATCCCTAGTTGTATAAATGTACTCCTTCATTTTAGGATTCCATCTTCTCTTTTGATGTCCAAAATGAACACCAGCTTCTAATAAATAATTCATTGATACAATAGTCATAATTTTCTCCTTCGTTTTACCTTCTATTAGTTTCGAATACTTATCACCTTATGGCACTAGATAAATACATCCACCAATATGTTTATTTTTTATTTTTCTAAAGCTTCTATTATTTCAGCTTTCTTCATTCCAGTTACATTGATACTTTTACTAGCTGCAACTTCTTTTAGCTCAGCCACTGTCATCTTACTATAATCTGACTTTTCAGCACCTTGTACTGCCTTTTCTTCTTTTACTTCTTTTTTCTTAGTATTATCTACATTTTTACTCTTTCCTGTAGAACTACCATTATTAATTGTTACCTCTAAAGCATTAACTTCACTATTCTTTGATAATTTACCTTCTTTTCCTTCTTTAGAAACCTTAACAAATTCACTAAATAATTTCGGATCATGAATTGCTATTTCAGATAACATCTTACGATTAACTTCAACACCTGCTTTAGTTAAACCTTCAATAAATCTTGAATAACTTATTCCATTTTCACGACAAGCCGCATTAATTCTAGTAATCCATAATTTTCTAAATTCTCTTTTTCTTTGTTTTCTATCTCTAAACGCATATTGTCCTGAATGCATTAACTGCTCTTTTGCAGTTTTATAAAGTCTATGTTTACTACCAAAATAACCCTTGGCTTGTTTTAATACTTTCTTATGACGAGCTTTTGATACTGCTCCATTTTTCACTCTTGCCATTTTTGAAATCCTCCTCCTACTTATACTAGATTATATTTTTTAATCTATTTTGATCGGCTTTACTCAAATTTGAGCCCTTTCTATTTTTTCTATTAACACTAGTTGGTTTAGACCCAGTATTATGACGACTTCCAGGTCTTCCAATTTTATAATCATTCTTACGCTTATTTACAACTTTTGCTGTACCTTTATGAGTTTTTATCTTTGGCATATTAAATCCTCCTATTACTACTTATTATCTTTTTTTTGGTGTCAACAACATAGTCATTGTTCTACTGTCTAACTTAGGCTTTTGCTCTATATCCGCATAATCTGCAACTCGAGAAGCAAATCGTTCAAGAACCTCTCTACCTATCTCAGTATGAGCCATCTGTCTTCCCTTAAAACGAATTGTAAGTTTAATTCGATCACCCTTTTGTAGATATTTCGTTGCGTTTCTAAGTTTAGTCTCAAAATCCCCCACATCAATAACAGGCGATAAGCGATATTCTTTCAATTCTGACATATTAGCTTTTTGCTTTTTCATTGCCTCTTTTTCTTTTTTTTGTTTTTCGTAACGATATTTATTATAATCAATTACTTTACAAACTGGCGGATTAGCATTTGGACTAATAAGTACTAAATCAAGTGCTGCATAAGATGCTAATGTCAATGCATCTTGAATAGGCTTTACTCCAACCTGCTCACCATTCGGACCAATAACTAATACTTCACGAGCCTTAATCTGATCGTTTATCAACAAGTTATTCTTATCCTTTGCGATACCTAACACCTCCATAAAATTAAGAAAAGCGGATATAAAACTTTATACCCACTATAAAAACCAATAATACTACTTTTAACTTGGCATTTAACCCATCGCCTCTAGCAATCGGGTGGATATAAATCTCTTTCCTTTTTCTCGACTAGTAATAGTATATGCATTACACTTAGTAATGTCAACACTTTTTTTTACTTTTGCAATTATTTTTAATAGATTATAAGTAATTACTCATAAGAATATTTCTATTTCGTAAGCTTTTTACAATCCTTATTTCTTTCCAATATAACAACTTCCTCAATTTTTTTTACCATATCATCTAAGTTTTCATACTCTATAAAGTTATCTGTTATAGCTACTAAAGACCTAGAAGGCCTTGAACCTTTTTTATATACACAATATATAGGAACGCCATCATCATAAGCAAACCCCAGTTCTATCCCCAAACCAGTAGCTTTATCTGATGTTTCTGCTATAAACAAATCTAAAGTAGAATAAAATTCCCTACTATTATTATTATCTTCATTATTCATATGAGGAAAAATCAATGTTTCATTTCCCAAAATATCACTATTTTCAATAGGTATATAATAATTATTTAAAAAATCTCCACCTCTAGAATGACCAAAATATACTCTCATAATAACTCAAACCTCCTGCTTTTCTCTTAACTCTAATTTTCTCTTAAGAGCTTCTTTTATAAAAGTATCAATAATTTTCTTAGAATTATCATCAAAATCATAACTAATTTCTGGATGCCATTGAACACCTATATTAAAAAAATCACTAGGATACTCTAACGCTTCTATTATACCATCATCACTAAAAGCTACACTATTATAAATGTTATTAGAAAAGGCATGATAA
Organism: uncultured Mycoplasmatota bacterium; assembly: GCA_948466315.1. Classification (GTDB taxonomy): domain Bacteria; phylum Bacillota_I; class Bacilli_A; order RF39; family UBA660; genus CAOJZZ01. The sequence goes on from CAOJZZ010000013.1 coordinate 17,992, forward strand.
TTATGAAAACTATTTACTAAAATTTCTTCTTTACCCAATATCTTATATAACTTACTATCTTTATCGATCCTAACCTTATGAATAAGCAAATTATCATCTTCTTGATTATGATTAATAAAAGTATCATTAACTTCTAACTTAACATCTTCCAAATAACAACTCATCATCTGCATACTTAAACAAACCGCTAAAGTCGGAATTCTCTTTTCTATTGCACACTCCAATATATATCTATCATAAGGGGTAAATTTAGTTCCTCCTGGTAAAAATAAACCATCACATAAATCTAAATTTTTATTTATCATTGCCTTCTCTTCGACAGTTAATTCTAAAAATTCATCACCCTTAGTATCTATATAACAAACATCCTGTACTGGTACAATAACAAAAACATTACCTGCTGCTTTTTGTAAACATCTTCTAACCTTCTCGCCTATATAAAGAACTGATCTTTCATCTTCCCCTATATGTTCATAACGTAATGGTACTCCAATTACAGGTTTCATTGACAATCAACTCCCTAAATATTATAATAAGTTTTCTAAATTATCGAGGTTAAAACTGAATTCTTTCTTTAACATAATCTACTACTTCTTCTAATTTTAATACTACCTGTTCCATAGTATCACGATCCCTTAATGTAACAGTCCCATTATGTAATGTCTCATCATCAACTGTAATACAATATGGTGTACCAACAGCATCACATCTTCTATATCTTTTTCCAATAGAACCAGCCTCATCATAACTAGTCATAAATTGATAAGAAAGATTCTTATAAATTTCCTTAGCTTTATCACCATGATATTTCTTATTAAGTGGTAATACAGCTACTTTATATGGAGCTAAATATGGAATAAATTTCATAACTTCTCTAGTTTCACCATTTTCTAATTCTTCAACAGTATAAGCATTATCAAGTATAGCAAGAACTAATCTATCACAACCAACAGTTGATTCAATAATATATGGAATATATTTCTCATTAGTTTCTGGATCTAAATAATCTTGAGCCACAGTAGAAAATTCCTGATGACGACTTAAATCATAATTAGTTCTATTATGGGTCCCATTAACCTCTCCCCATCCAAAACTAAATTTATATTCAATATCACATGCTTCTTTAGCATAAAAAACTAATTTCTCATGATCATGAAATCTTAATTTTTCTGAATCTATTCCTAAATCATTAAAATACTTTTTAGCATACTCCTTAAAATAACGATAAAGTTCACTATCAGTTCCTTCCTTACAAAAAGTCTGATACTCCATTTGTTCAAATTCGATTGTTCTAAAAGTAAAATTACCAGGAGTAATTTCATTTCTAAATGCTTTTCCTATTTGAGCTATACTAAATGGCAATTTAGTACGCATTGTTCTTTGTACATTTAAAAAATTTACATACTCACCTTGAGCATTTTCAGGACGCAAATACACTTTATTCTTTCCATCATCTGTAACTCCTCGATGAGTTTCAAACATCAAATTAAATTGACGAATATCAGTATAATTACTCTTACCACAGTTTGGACATGGAACTTTATGTTCTTTAATATATGCAACCATTTCTTCTTGAGTCATTCCATCAGCATGAGCATCACTATCAAAATCATCAATCAAATTATCAGCACGATGACGTACTTTACACTCCTTACAATCAATTAAAGGATCCGAAAAGCCTGAAACATGCCCACTTGCTTCCCAAACTCTAGGATGCATTAAAATAGCAGCATCAACTTCATATGCATTCTCTCTTTCCTGAACGAATCTTTTTCTCCATGAATCCTTAATATTATTTTTAAGTCTTGAACCTAATGGACCATAATCCCATGTATTAGCAAGCCCCCCATATATTTCACTTCCTTGAAATATAAAACCATACTGCTTACAATAAGCCACCAACTTCTCCATTGTTAATTTTCCCATTTATTTTCCCTCCTTAATTATATCAACTATTTTTTTCCATTCACTTTCAATTATCATATAATCTGCTGGAACCTCATCAATAAATCCCATTTTATGTAATTCATAAAGTTCCTGAATCATATTCGTATAAAATGAATTTACATTATACAAAATAATCTTTTTACCATTGTGTATTCTATGTTCTTCTATAGCTGAAAAAATCTCAGCATACGTCCCCAAACCACCAGGTAAAAATAATAAAACATCACTACATTCATGAATTTTTTGAAATCTCTCTGTAGTAGTTTTTACAACAATTTCCTCATATAGCTTAATATCATTCTCCAAACTCTTGTGAAATTCTGTAGTAACGCCTATAATATTCTTTTTATTTTTAGAAAATTCTTCATACAAAACTTCCATAATTCCTTCATTCCAAGTTCCATAAACAAGAGATATATCTGGAATACTTGCAAGCTCTTTAATAAGCGGACTACACCTTTCAATATAAATAGGATCAATAGATGACTTTGATGTACAACCAATAAATAACTTCATATAATTAACCTCCAAAAATAAAAAAATCCTAGAACTACATAAGGACGAAATAACAATTCCGCGGTTCCACCTTACTTATTCTAGAAGAATCATCTTTATTTATATACTGCTAGTGGTATTCCACACCACATCATCACACTTATACCAATAATATACAAACATATATTACAAAAGTCAAGATATTTTTAAATTAACCATTATAACAATTAAGAATATAATTAAAAATTTTTCAACCACTACTAAACACTAGATAACTGTTGAATCCTCTTCATAAAATTCTTACTCTTTAAATAAAGACCTGTATATCTTTCATAATAATCATCTAAAAATTGATTAATCTCTTTACTAACATCCATTGATACATCTAATTTACTAATATTTTTTATCTCAACATAATAATACATTCTAATTAATTGAATAGCCTTATTACTAACAAGACCCTGATTAGTATAGCAATTTCTACATAAATATCCTCCACTATCAGAAGATAAAGTTACAATATCTTGATTAGACCCACAAATAGCACAACAATCAATACTAGGATTAACTCCCAAATAATCTAATAATTTAAGTTCTAATATATTCATAAGAATAATAGGAGAAAGACCTTCTTCCATTTTTAATAATGTATCTTTTAATAGCTCAAAAATTTTTTTATCATCATTTTGTTTTATAACCTGACCTACTAAATCTAAAAGATAAGAAGCATAACTAACCTTCTCTAAATCCATAATAATATGTGAAAAAGAACAATTTAAATCAACACCAGTTAAAGTAGATAAACCATGCTCTTTATAATAAACATGAAAGGTACCATAAATTAGTTTTCTACTTACCCCACGCAATTTGCTTTTTATATTACGGCATCCTTTAGATAAAATACCAATTAAACCATATTTATCTGTAAGTACATTCAAAATTTTACTTGATTCACTATAATTTATTTCACTTAATATAATACCATCAAAACTCTCTATTTTCATTCAATCACTTCTTTTTTAATACTTGTAATAAATTAAAATAACGAATATCTCCAGTCTTTTTAAATAATTCCCAAAGAATATCATAATCCATAAAAATCACCTCTATTTATATAGTGGTGATTAACTAAAATTCTTATACATTTTTTATTAATCTTCTTCTTGTAAACCAAGTTCTAACAAATATTTTTCTTGATCTCGCCAATTCTTTAAAGTTTTTACATAAGTTTCCAAAAAAACTTTTTTACCTAAAAATTTCTCCATATCATGTCTAGCTCTTATACCAACTTCTTTTAATAAGCTTCCACCTTTACCAATAATAATTTTTTTAACATTCTCCCTATCAACTACTACAAGCACTTGAATATGTACACATTTTTCATCTTCTTCATAATTTTCTACATAACAAGTAACTAAATGTGGTATTTCTTCTCTAGTAAGCTCTAATATTTTTTCACGAACCAACTCTGCCATAATAAAACGCGTAGAAACATTAGTAAGCTCATCTATAGAATAAATAGCATCTGTCTCACTCAAATATTTTTTAATACATTTAATTAATTCATCTAAATTATCTTTCTTAGTAGCAGATATAGGAATAATCTCAAAAAAATCATAAACATCTTTTAACTTTTGAATATTTTCTAGTAAAACTTCTTTATTTTTTATCTTATCTATTTTATTTAATAATAGAAATATAGGTACTCCCTTATCTTTTATTTTATCTAAAACAAATCTATCTCCTTTACCAAACTCTTTAGTAACATCCACTAAAAATAATATAACATCAACACCATCAGTAGTATTATAAGCCTTTTTATTCATTAAAGTACCCAACTTATGAATAGGTTTATGAATACCTGGAGTATCAACAAAAATAATTTGTGCTGATGAATCATTATAAATTCCTTGAATAACATTTCTAGTAGTTCCACTAACATTAGAAGTAATAGCTAATTTCATTCCCAAAATACTATTTAATAATGTAGACTTTCCAACATTAGGTCTACCTACTAAACTAACAAATCCACATTTCATCCTAAATCATCAACTCCAAATGGATAAGGACATAGCTTTTCTATTGTATAAGTATCTACATCGCCCGAAATACTATAACAAAAAACCAAAGCCTCTAAAGAGAAAAACTCTAACATAACTTGACGACAAGCAAAACATGGCGTACCTGGACTATCACCTGATGTCATAATATGAATTTCTTCAAAATCGCCTCTTTTATAACCATTAGCTACTGCTGTATGAATTGCATTTCTCTCAGCACAAATACTAGTACCATTAGCATTTTCAACATTAACTCCACAAAATTCCTTCCCATCTTTCATTACCACAATAGCACTCACAGGATAATGAAAATAAGGACTATAACTATTTTTATGTAATGCTTGTAATTTCTCTTTCATATTAAAAATCTACCTCCTTAAAAAACTCTAATTCAAAAACAAATATTTATTTATACTATAAATCACTTACTAATTAATTTATATTTATAAAACTACTTTAACACATTATTTTATATCTTACCTACTTTTACCAATATTAATATTTAATTAATACTAATTATATGAAATATCTTAGGAACAAAAATGATAATAGCTCCAATAAACGCTACAATACAAAGAATAAGAGTAGCAGAACTTGCTGTATCCTTTGCAATCTTAGCTAAAGGAAGATACTGTGTTGTTATAAGATCTACAACTGCCTCTATTGCTGAATTAATCGCTTCACATGCCGCAATTGCTCCACATATAAAAATAATAAAAAGCCACTCATAACTATTAATAGAAAAACTAAATCCTAAAAAAACAGCCACAATAGTAGCAAGTACTATAATAATCATATTATGTTCATGTTGTAAACAATATAATATACCGTCAACTGCATGACAAAAGCTTTTAATATATCTTTCTATTGCTGTACCAGTATCTTTATTTCTTTTAGGGGTCTTTCTAAAAATTCTATCTAATAATCTCATAGCTACTCAATACCTCCTCTTGCTTTTGAAACATAATTTTCTCTTCTTCAGGAGTTTGATGGTCATATCCCAATAAATGATAAAACCCATGTACAGAAAGAAAAGCAAGTTCTCTAAGTAAAGAATTACCATACTCTTCTGCCTGAGAAATAGCCTTATCAATAGAAATATATATATCTCCAAGTACTCGCATATTATCAGGTAACACCAAACTATCTTCATCTTCTAAAGCAAAAGTAATTACATCTGTTATTTTATCAATCCCTCTATAATTCTTATTCAACATTTGAATATATTCATTATCAACAATAATTAAATTAAAAGTACCATCATCCAAATCCTCTTTTTTTAAAGCCCCTAATAAAACTTCTCTAACTTTCTCTAATTCCACAACTTCTTTCTCTGTTTTATTAAACACCTCAACACTCATCCTACCACTCCTACAATAACAATACAATAAAGCCAACAAATAGCAAAATCGAAAAAATATTCAAAAACCAAACACTCTTAAACACTTTAGGCAATATATTGCCTATCTTACCTAAGAAATAATAAACTAAATAACCCAGATAACCACCTAAAATATTTAATAATATATCATCAATATCAAATACTCTTCCAATCACCATTTGCACACTTTCTATAGAAAAAGAAGCTATAACTGTCAAAAATATAGTCAGATAAGGTTTTAAATTTTTTAAATAATAACTAACAAAAAATCCATAAGGCATAAACAAAATCAAATTACCAACTACATTTTTAAAAAATAACCTACTCCCCATATTATACCTTAAAATTTCCCTAAACGGAACAAAATTATTCGATGACCAAGAAATATCATCTTGAAAAGTAACTACTTGAAATAAACACAAAGTATAAACGACAAAAATAAGCATAAAAAATTCTTTATAAAGTACAAAGTGTTCATGATTTTTTACAAGATAAGAAACACGCAAAGAAACTAGAACCACAACTGAAATAATAAGCATAGGCCAAGTAAAATCAAAAACTCCATGAATAGTATTAGTAAGTGGACCCAGCAAAAAATCACTCCTTTTTCTTATTTAATTCATCAATATTTATTTTAGTAATATCCTGATAATCAGTAATATCTTCTTTAACTTTAAAAAATACCTCTACTAATATTTTACTATCTTTTTTAGTTTTTTTCAAAACTTTTTTAGATATTACTTCATCCTCTTTACCTAAACGCCCCTTAAGTTTTGATAAAGCAAGTTTTATCGCCTCTTCATCTACACTATCAACGGTATATCTTTTATCTATAACATTAGTCTCTAAATACTCACCAACCTGTATTTTTATTGGTAACAAAGAACTTTCTAGAATAGGATAAACTTTCTTTTGGTAAGTTTTAAATGTATTAAAAAACTTATAATTAGCCGTTAAAAACTGTACCTCAACCTGTCTTTTCTTCTTCCCTGTAACATTTTCTTCATAATAATTAACTGGAAGCTCCACCTCTACTTTATACCACACCTCTCCAAAAACTTTTCCCTTAGCACACCTTTTCGCAACTACTTCTTCTTTATTGTATATAAGACCACTAATTATAATATCTCCCTTAGAAACATAATCCAATTTCTTTTTAACAACTTCCCCATCAATTGCTTCAATATCTAAAATCATTGCCCTTTTTTTCGCCACAATATTTCTCTCAAGACACTTATCTTCCTCTTTATTTTTCTTTCTCTGCTCAACTTTGACTATATATTTAGTACCAACTTCTTCTATCTCTAACCACTCTAAATCATTAACCTCTTTTTTTAAAATAGCTTCTTTAATCTGTTCCTTTTTATCAAAAGATACTTTAAAATTAAATTTTTTAATACCATACGATTCTAAATCATTCCTAACCAGCTCTCGAATATTTTGATTAGAATGAATAATTTCCACTTTAAAAATAAAGCAACTTAAAAATATATTTAAAAATACCCCAAATATAAAACAACAAATAAATATTAAATATTTAAAAAATAAATATTGATATTTAACAAGCCCAAAACGTTCTACTATTTTAATTGTATAAGTCGTTTTAATCTCTTTTACTTTTTTATAACTATCATAATCAATTACTACTAAAACACCACGATAACTTCTATCTAAAGTATAAATATTAATCTTTTTTTGAATAATTTTCTTAACAAAATAATCAGGATTTTTCCCAGTAATTAAAACTTTTACTCGACTAATCATTAAAAACCTCTATCTTAAAAATATCACCAATAATTAATAATTCAGACTCTAATAATTTATTAAGTCTTAAATTTTTACCTTTTATAATTATCATTTTTCTATCTCCTTTAAAAGAAATCTCTTCATTCTGCAAAGACATAATATTCTTATAATTTATTACATGTACTCTATCTACAAAAACAGTAAATCTAAATTCATTATCTTTAACATACTCATAGACTTGTTTTATCAAATTAATCACCTATAAAAGTATATGAGATGTCTTTTAAGAATAGAAAAATATTAAAAATAAAAAATGTTAATAGTTAACTAACATTCTTATTAACAAAGATTATCTAAGTTATTGCAATTTCTCTTTTACAATTTCACTAACTTCTTTCATATCTGCACAACCTTTAATTTTAGAAGCTGCTTCTTTCATAATATTTCCCATATCTTTTTGTCCACTTGGTCTCATTTCATCAAAAATACTATCAATTACTTGCATAATATCTTCTTTAGACAATTGTTCTGGTAAATAAACTTTTAAATAATCCATCTCTTTTTGAGCATCCTCTACTAAATCATTCCGTCCCGCTTTAGTAAATTCATTAATAGAATCTTTTCTCATCTTTATCTGTTTATTAATAACATCAATAACTAAATCATCATTAAGTTCTCGCTTTTTATCAATATGTTCTTTATCTACAGCCGCCTTTACCATACGAATAACTGCTAATCTCTGCTTATCTTTACTTTTCATAGCCTCTACCATATCTTGTTTTAATTTTTCTAACATTCTCTCACTCTCCCATAATATTTAAAAAAAATAGAGATTAGTAATCCCTATTATTAGAACGATTTCTCTTCTTTGCATTCTTTATAGCTGCCTTTTTAGCTGCTCTTTTTCGAACTCCTGGTTTATCATAAGCTTCTCTTTTTTTCCATTCTGAAGGGACTCCATCTCTTGCTACTTTTTGCTTGAATTTTCTAATTGCCTGATCAAGATTACCTCTAACTGTCACTTTAGTTGCCATCATTATCCCTCCCTTCGCTTTAACTAAAAAGAATTATACCAAAAATCCTCTTAATTTACAACAACTTTTTTGTATTTTTACTAAAAACAAAAACCTGCAAAAAAATATTTACCTATCCTACTCCAAAGGACATAAATTATTTTCACTAATACGCCTAATCGCTGACCCAACACTATGACCAGCATCAAACAATACTTTTATAATATTTGTAAAAGCGTTTATAACTGTACCACTAATAGTTGCTCCCCCATAAATTACATCTAATTCATTATCATTTAATACTTTCATCCATTACACCTCCCAGGATTAGTAATACCATCAATTACACCAGATAAAAATACAACAATTGCTGCTATCGCAACACCAACTAAACAATCTGCTCCTCCTACTACATTTTCCAACTCTTTATTTGTTAAAGCTTTCATAAATTCCTCCTTCCCAAATAATTCTGAAAATCTCAATACTTCTAATTTTATTCTTTTTAATACTGAATTCCAAAACATCATTTTCCTTTAATTTCTTACCAAAAGAAAAAGAAATCAAAACCTCATGATAATCATCACCCTTTCTTTTTAAAACATTTCGAACTACTTGTTGTATCACAAACTCTTCTTTTCTATTATTAACATAAATATAATGACTTCTATAAAATAAACTTAACTCTTCCTGCTTAACAATAAGACTAACAACATCCGCCTTCCGAACTATCCCTTGAAATTTTTCATAAGTAAATATTTTAGTCATAGTAAAATAGATAAAAAAAATAATTTCTATCAAAATAAGCACTAAAACACTCGTTAATAAAAGTAATCTTTTCTCATACACCCTTAACATAACAAATACTTCCATTTTCTAATTTTAAAACTTTATCATATAACTTCTTATTAAAAGAACGATGACTAATAACAATAACCGTTTTATCTTTCAATAATAAAAACATCTCCTCCAATATTTTCTTTTCTCTTGATAAATCAATTTGTCCTAAAGCCTCATCAAAAATATAAATATTACTTTTTCTAAGTAATGCCCTAGCCAAAATAATTCTCTGTCTTTCTCCATGACTAAAATTAAAGCCATTTTCCTCTACCATCATTTGCAATTGATCAAAATCATCATTAATAATTTCATTTACTCTACTAATTTGAACAACCCTAAACACTTCATCTTGAGAAATCTCTTTATGTAAAACTATATTCTGATAAAGACTATCTGTAAATAAAAATTCACAACTACTAACATATGTAATATTATTTCTCAAACTCTCCAAATGATAATGATTAATATCAATACCATTAATCTGAACATAACCAAAAGGAACCTCCAAATATCTCATTAAAATCTTTACTAAACTACTTTTTCCACTTCCACTAGGACCCATTAATAATACTTTCTCTCCAGATTTAATAGTAAGATTCAACTCTCTAAATAAAAATTTATTTCCTATTTTATAATCAAGATTTTTAATAAAAATACTACCATTTAAATCATAAGAAAAATAATAATAAAATCCTGAAAAATCCTCAGAAGCAATAGTATATAAATCCTCAACCCTCTCTAAAGCAATTTTAAAAGTAGGATATTTAGAAAGAAGATTAAAAATATTATGGCAACTCTCCAAAAGATAAGTAAAAAAGACCTGATAAACAAACAACTCCCCTAATTTAATATCGCCATTAATTACTAAATAACTACCAATACCATAAACTAAAATTATAATTAAATCACTAATTCCCTGCTTAAAAAACTGATTAACTTCTATAAAAAAACTATATCTATAATTTTTCTCCAACAAATTATGATACTTAAGTAAAAAAGTATCAGCTAATCGTTTCTCTAAATGACTTCCCTTAATGGTATCAACATTACTAAGCGACTCTATTAAATAAGAATTAACTTGATCTTGCTTTCTACAAACATTCCGAAATAATTTTCTTTCTTTTACTGACCTAATAAAAAGAAATATTCCAAGTAAAAGTATTAATAAATTTATTATCATACTCAATAAAAAATTAATTCTAAACATGAAAAAAAGAAAAAGAAAAATACGAATAACATCTGTTATAACAGAGCAAAATAGTTCTGCAAAAAAACTTTTAATAACAGTTAAATCCTTAAGTTTAGTAATAACCTCACCAGTAGACCGATTTTTATAATATATATATGGAAGTAAGAGAATTTGTTTGAAAGTTTTATGAGTAAGTTCCAAATCAAAAAGCATCATAAATTTCATTAATAAAATATTTCTTAAAAAGTAATTACATATTTTAAATAAGTAAAGGATAAATAATAAATAACTAATAAAATAAACCGTATCTAAAATTTTATAATTAATAGATATTTCCAAGAGATATTTAAAATGAAATGCTGTTAATATATTGAAAATAAAATATGAAAATGTTAGTAAAAATACAAATACGCTATCTAATTTTTTATTACGAATAAATAAAAATATTGTTTTTTTAATAATCTTACGTTTTAAAAAACAAGGCAGATTTTTAGAAGGTTTTAAAAAAATAAAATGATTGGTAGAAAGAAGTTTAAATTCAGCAAAAGAAAGTATTCTTTTTCCTTTAGCTGGATCCATAATAATAACACGTTCATCTATTTTATTTATTTTATAAATAACAACGAAATGCTTACAATTTTTATTAATAATAACATGTGCAATACAAGGCAAGTTAATCTCCTCAATATTACATAATTCCCCAAAAACACCTGATGCGATAAATCCTATCTTTTTAGCACCATCAATTAAGTTATAAGCACTAACTCCATTTTTAGTAGTATTTGTTAACTCTCTTAAATATTCCTTAGATACATCACCACCATAATAACGAATAACTGAAAGTAAAGAACAAACGCCACAATCTTTTACACCATCTTGTAAAACCACTTTCATAAAATAATCTCTCCTCTCACCTCCTAATTAATTATTCGAAAAAAAAATTAATTTCCAACAAAATATTAAAAATATATAACCACCTCACCATAACCTAAATACTTTACCAAAATATTATCTTCCTATTTTACCCAATAAAAAAAGCATAGAACTTAAAGATTCTACACCAACAATATAAAAATATTATAATAATTATTATTCTCAAAACATAATAAAAGAGAATAAAATCTCTTTTATTAGGCTAGAGCAAGAAGTTTTATCAAACGCGTGATTTATGATAAAGACTATACCCATAGCAGAAAAAACAAGTTTCTGGATTTATATGCCCTCAGCCCAAAATAATTTTAACACAAATAAAGTCTGTAAACAATAACTTCACTATATTTTTATTAAAAAATTACATTATTAGACAAAACGACTTAATAAATTAAATATTTTTACTTTTTACTAAAGTTTTATTATCAACATGATTATATGCTTGAATTAAGCCTAATTGATATTTAAGTTGCATATCTTTTACTTTTTCATTATTTGACTGAATCTCCTCTTGTAGATAACTTTCTAATTTACACAAATTAACATCAGGATATTCCAAACGCTCCTCACATTTATAAATAGAATTCAATTCATCAAACAAATCATTAGAAGAAAAACAAACCATCTCGCTAGGATATACTCCATTTAAAAAACCATAATATATACTTAACTTTTGACGAATTTGGTTCTTCCTTTCTTCTAAATAATTTTTAAAAGATAAAACTTCTCCTTCAATACTCATAAATAAAACCCCTTTCCAATAAAAACATCCCTATTTTACATTTGAGTTTAGGTTTTTTACGAGAAAATTTAATTAAATATAGAAAAAAATAAAT
>CAOJZZ010000014.1 GCA_948466315.1 uncultured Mycoplasmatota bacterium
ACTATGGTGTCTGAAGGAGATGGGACAGTTTCTAATCCATATCAAATTTTTCAAGGTAGTGAAGATGCTTTTAGATAAAAGTCTTTAGTAATATTAATGCTAATTTTCTTTCTAAACATCTAAAAAACAAAAAAATAAGAGATTATCAACCAAATACTGGTTAACAATCTCTTTTCTTATTCCATTCTAAAGATTAACTCCATAATAGGCATCTATTAATATCTTTTTAAGTTCATTAACAAGTGGTAATCTAGGATTTGCTGTTGTACATTGATCTTCAAATGCATTAGTAGCTAACTCATCTACCTTACTCATATATACTTCCTCATCAATTCCAAACTCTTTAAATGATTTAGGAATATCTAATTTATCTAACAATTCATTAACAAGTCCAATTAATTTATCAACCCCATCGTTGACCCCATTAACCTCTAAGCCAATCTTTTTAGCAAAATTAGCATATTTTTGGTCTGCAATAAAATGTTCATATTTTGGAAAAGATACAAACTTAGTAGGAGAAGTAGCATTATATCTTATTACATAAGGTAATAAAATTGCATTACATCTACCATGAGATATATGAAATTCCCCACCTAACTTATGGGCTAGGGAATGATTTATTCCTAAAAAGGCATTAGTAAAAGCCATTCCAGCAATACAACTTGCATTATGCACCTTTTCTCTTGCTACTTTATCATCACCATGATAATAAGCTTGTACTAAATAATTCTTAATTAATTCCCCAGCTTTTTCAGCAAGTCCATCAGTAAAGTCACTTGCCATATTAGAAACATACGCTTCAATTGCATGGGTTAAAACATCCATCCCAGTATCTGCTGTTAAAACTTTAGGTAAGCTCATCACAAAATTAGGATCAATTATCGCAACATCAGGAGTTAATTCATAATCAGCGAATGGATATTTTATATTTTTATTCTTATCAGTAATAACCGCAAAAGAAGTTACCTCACTTCCTGTTCCAGAAGTAGTAGGAATTGCTACAAACTGTGCCTTTAAACCAAGTTTAGGATATTTATAAGTCCTTTTCCGAATATCCAAAAACTTTAACTTTAAACCCTCTCGATCAACATCAGGATGCTCATAAAATAGCCACATCCCCTTAGCAGCATCAATGGCACTACCACCACCTAAAGCAATAATAACATCAGGCTCAAATTGACTCATTGCCAATACTCCACGATCAATAGTATCAAACGAAGGATCAGGTTCAACTTCACTAAACACTTCAAAATGTACATGATTACTTCTTTTTTCTAATTGATATATCACCTTATCAACATACCCAAATTTAACCATCGAAGGATCAGTTACAATAAAAGCTTTAGTAATACCAGGCATTTTAGAAAGATATTGAATTGAACCAGCCTCAAAATATATTTTAGGCGGTATCTTAAACCATTGCATATTGACTTGTCTTTTAGCAACTCTTTTTAAATTTACTAAGTTAACACTAGAAACATTATCTGTCGTACTATTACCACCAAATGTTCCACAACCTAAAGTTAGAGAAGGAACATTCGTATTATAAATATCCCCAATTGCTCCATGTGTTGATGGTGAATTAACAATTATTCTTCCTACTTTTACTATATTAGAAAAGTAGTTAATTATATCTTGGTTTTCTGCATGAATAACAGCCGAATGACCCAATCCACCATATTCGATAAGTCTCTCACTTAAATGAACTCCCTCAATGTAATCAGTAGAAACATAATAAGAAAGAATAGGACTAAGTTTTTCTTTAGAAAAAGGATAATTTGCTCCAATGCCGTCTTCTCTTACTACAATTACCTTAGTATCAAAAGGAATAGAAAAACCAGCCTTGTCAGCAATATCATAAGGATACTTACCAACCACAAAAGAGTTTAAGTCAAAACCTTCATCATTTTCTTTAAACATATACTTTTGTAATAAATCTTTTTCCACATCATTTACAAAATAACATCCTGCTTTAATCATTAATTCTTCAAAAGTATTCACTATTTCTCGATCGACAATAACTGCCTGTTCACTAGCACAAATCATTCCGTTATCAAAGGATTTAGACATAACCAAATCATTAACACTAGTTTCTATTTTGGCAGAACTATGTATATAACAAGGAACATTTCCAGGACCTACACCTAAAGCTGGTTTTCCACAAGAATAGGCACTAGTAACCATACCTTTTCCACCAGTTGCCAGAATAAGATTAACATCCTCATGCATCATCAAAGTTTTTGTTGCCTCAACCGATGGTTCTTCAATCCATAAAATACAATCTTTAGGAGCACCAGCCTTAACAGCTGCTTCCAATAATATTTTAGCTGTTGTTACACTACAATTTTGTGCTGAAGGATGAAATCCAAAGATAATAACATTCCTAGTTTTAGCAGCAATCAAAGATTTAAAACAAGTAGTTGAAGTAGGGTTAGTAACAGGTGTAACTCCTGCAATAATTCCAATTGGCTCAGCAATTTCCATAAAACCCTCATCTAAATTATCAACAATTACACCAACAGTTTTATGATTCTTTATACTATGGTAAATATATTCAGAAGCAAAAATATTTTTAGTTATTTTATCTTCATAAATTCCTCTTTTAGTCTCATCAACTGCTAACTTTGAAAGCATCATATGATTTTCTAAAACAGCCATCGCCATTGCCTTAACAATACGATCAACCCTTTCTTGGTCTAACTTAGCAAATTCATCCCTTGCAACCTTAGCCCTCTCAATCAAACTATTAATATTTTCTAAAACATCACTCTTCATAAAATGACCCTCCAATTATAAAAATTATATCATATAAAAAAAATATCGACTAGTCCTCAAGTAGAAGTAAAATTATAAAACTAGCAATAAAAAACTAACAATAATAATTTACCTAAGCTAAAACCCTAACTTTTCTATAGAATATTACCTTTGCTCATGCTATAATAAAACTAATTAAAACTAATCTATTTTAAGGTGGACATATGGAAAAATTAATAAAAAAAAATATCAATAATATAATAATTATCTTTCTTTTACTTCAACCAATACTAGATTTAATTACAGGAATATGTATTCATTTATTAGATATAAACATAACAATAGGAATCATTTTTCGTTTTATTTTTCTAGCTCTAATTATGTATATTACAGTCTTTATATATCATAAGAAAAAAAACCTCTTAATTTATGGTTGCATTATATTATATAGTATCTTTTATTTAATGGGTATTATCTTTTATAAAGATGGAGTAGGTCTTTTTCTAGAAACCCAAAGTCTTATTAAAACATTTTATTTTCCTCTTCTTCTTATCTCATTATATAGTTTAAAAGAAGAAATTAATATAAATAATTTATCCTTATTTACAGTTCTAATAACTTATTTAATCTATATATTTATTCCCTTAACATTAAACATAGGTTATAAAAGCTATGAAATAACTAAAGTAGGTACCTTAGGATTTTTTAATTCGGCCAATGAAATAAGTGGTATTATTTCTATAATAACTCCTATAATGTTTATAATTTTCAAAAATACCAAGAAAAAAATCCCTATACTTTTAACATTAATTATCTATCTTTCTGTAATAACAACAATTGGTACTAAAACACCTTTACTTTGTCTTATCATTTCCTCAATAGTAACCATTATTTGGTTTTATCTAAAGAGTTTTAAAGAAAAAAAATACAAATCTCTTTTATTATTCAGCTTAATAGTAATAATCTGTACTATCTCTTTAATACTAATAATACCAAAGACTAATTTTTACAAAAATATTAGAACCCATCTAGATTATTTAAAAGTAAAAAATATTGGCGAAGTATTACAAAAGGAAGAATTAATTGACCATTTCATTTTTAGTCAACGATTAACATTCTTATCTAAAAAAAATAAATTATATGAAAATTCTACTCCTTATCAAAAGTTATTTGGAATTGGTTATTTAGAAAAAGGTAAACAGACTAAATTAATTGAAATGGATTATTTTGATATTTTCTATAGTCATGGCATAATAGGTTTTCTTATCTTTTTTACTATTTACATTACATTATTATACAAGGTATTAAAAGCTAAACAAAAAATTACTTATCAAAGAATTATGCTCTACACAAGCCTATTCTTAGTTATCATCTTATCATTATTTACTGGTCATATTATTACTGCTCCTGCAGTGAGTATTATCGTAATAATTATTATCTTATCTCTTATAAAAAGAAGCAAAAAGTACCTATTATTTGCTTCCTATAATCTAGATATTGGAGGCATCGAGGTAGCTTTAAAAAATCTCTTAGATAATATAAATTATAATAAATATGATGTAGTAGTAGTCTTAGAAGAAAAAAAAGGATCCTTACTTACTAAAATAAATTCTCATGTAAAAATAATAGAATTAAAAGTAAGTAATAATAAAAATATTTTTTTAAGAAAATGTATAAATATCTACCGAAAAATAAAATTCTCTCTAGTAAATGCTTATAATTATGATTTTAGTTGTTGTTACGCAACATACAGCTTAAGTTCCAACTTTATAGCAAGAATCTCATCCCTTAATAATTGTCTCTATGTTCACAGTAACTACAAAGATGTTTATCAAAATGAAATAAAAGAAAAAGAGTTCTTTACTAAAAGAAAAATAGCTGACTTTAGAAGAATAATCTTTGTTTCCAATGAATCTAGACAAGACTTTTTAAGATTATATAAAGACTTAGAAAATAAATGTTTAGTTTATAATAATTTTATAGATGAACAAGCAATAAAAGAAAAAAGTCTCGTTCCTATAGAAATATCAAAAGACCTTACTAAAACATTATTTGTCTTTGTTGGTAGATTAGATGACTCTTCAAAAAAATTAACTAGAGCTATTAATTTAATTAAAAAAATAGATAATTGTATTTTATGGATAGTAGGGGACGGAAAAGATAAATCTTTGTATCAAAACCTAGTAAAAAAATATTCTCTAGAAGATAAAGTGATTTTTTTAGGTAGTAAGAAAAACCCTTATCCATATATGAAATTAGCTGATTATATTATTTTAACTTCTGATTATGAAGGTTTTCCTGTAGTATATTTAGAAGCAATTACTCTAGATAAACCTTTACTAACAACTATCAAGGTAAGTGATGATCAAATAAATATAGAAAATTACGCCCATATAATTTCTAAAGAAGAAGAAAAAATGGTATCTCAAGTAAATGAAATTTTACAAAAACCAAAATTAAGAAAAAAAATAAATTTAGAAGAAATTCAACAAAAGAGAATGTATGAATTAGAAAAAATATTTGATGAGGTGATATAATGCCTAAATTTAGTATCATAATACCAGTATATAATGTAGAAAACTATATTGAAAAATGTCTTCAAAGCGTTCTAAATCAAAGTGAAAAAGATTATGAAGTAATTGTTGTAAATGATGGTACTAAAGATAATAGTATCCAAAAGATAAAAGATTATCCTGTAAAAATAATTAATCAAGAAAATAAAGGACTAAGTGCCGCTAGAAATAAAGGTCAAAAAGAAGCAACAGGGGAATATTTAATATTTCTAGATAGTGATGATTATTTTGAGAAGGACTTATTAAAAGAATTAAAAAAGTCCCTAAAAAACAATCCTGATATTGTTAGATTTCAAATCCAAGAAGTTTTTGGGAATAATAAAATAATAAAGTATGAAGAAGAACCCTTCGAAAATCAAACAGGAGAAGAAGCCTTTAAAAAAATTACAAAATATCATTTTGTTGAAAATGCCTGGTGTTATGCCATAAAAAGAAGTTATTACGAAAAAAACAACTTCAAATTTAAAGAAAAAACTCTTCATGAAGACTTTGGCTTAGTACCTCTAATAGTAATAAAAGCAACTACTGTTAATAGTATTTCTTATATAGGTTATAACTACTTTCAAAGACAAAATAGTATTATGAATTCTAATGATCAAGAAAAAACTAAAAAGAAAGTAAATGACTTCTATGAACACTATAACTATTTATTAAAAGAAATAGAAAAAACTACTTTAGAAAAAGATTACTTTAAAAGCTTTATTGCTAATAGTTTGATATTAAAAATAACCGAATTAGGAAAAAAAGACTATAAAAAATATAAAAAAATTCTCCTAAAAGAGAAAATCTTTGATAATATTCTAACTAACACTACAACTAGAAAGATAAAAAAACTCTTTTTAAAAATAAGTCCCAAACTTTTTTATAGATTAAAAAATAATAAATAATCAGTTAATACCTAATAACATTAGAATCCTTTTTTTTTTCCATTTATTATGTTATCTTAAATATATAATAGAAAGGAGTATTATTTATATGGAAGAAATTAAAATGGAGGAAAAGAAAGAAGCGAAAAAAGAATCAAAACAAAAAAAGCCTGTTGCCTTTATTGTTACAATTGTTATTCTAGTTTTAATAATTCTTGGAATGGGAGTATTTATTGCCTATGATAAAGGTTTAATATTAACTACCAAAAATGAAACCAAGGAAGGCAAAAAGGTTAATAAAGAAGATGATAAAAAGAAAAATGAGCCTGAAAATAACGAGTCTAAAGAAGATGATGTAAATAATAATAGTAACAAAGTAGACAATGCTGTTGTTAGAGAAATTGACTTAAATAAATGTATCAATTGTACTCAATCAAATTTAACCTTAGCTTTTTATGATAATGCTGATGGCTTAAGTGCCAAACTTAGTCAAGATAAAAAAAGTGTCACTCTACGGATTAATTGGGAATATTTTAGTAAAGCCTTAGGAGGTGCCCCAAATGGTACAACTGGACCTAATTCATATACTATTAGTAATTTTTCCCAAGAAATAGCTGATATATACATTGGCGGATTTGGTCAATCAATTACTGGAGTAACTCTTCTATTTTTGATGAAAGATGGAACTGTTGAATATATGCCAATAGTAAAAGCTACGCAACAAGGTAATGAAAATCTTAAGTCTTATGGTAAAATAAACGATGTTAATGATATTATCAAATTCTTAACTGCAGATGTTACAAGTGGCGTTACAACTTTAGCAGTAAAACCAGATGGTTCATTCTACGATTTAGGTATAATACTTAATAGTACTGGTAATTATTAATAACTACACCAAGTTAGCATAAAACTAAATTCATATTATATTGTCGAGTATTCATTGATACTCGCTTTTTTTGCCAAAAAATGCTAGAATAAAAGTAGCAGAAATGGAGTGGTAAAATGGCAATGACCAAAAAAACACAAAAAGATAAAATTTCCATTATAGTACCTTGCTATAATGAAGAAGAGTCTTTGCCTATTTTTTATAAAGAAATAGATAAAATATCACAAGAGATGCCTAAGGTAGACTTCGAGCTTCTCTTTATAAATGATGGTAGTATAGACAAAACACTAAATCAGTTAAGAACATTATCTGAACAGGATAATCGTATAAGATATATATCTTTTTCTAGAAATTTCGGAAAAGAAGCGGGGATGTATGCAGGTTTAGAAAATGCAACAGGAGATTTTGTCGCAATTATGGATGCTGACATGCAAGATCCACCTAGTATGATTAAAAAGATGTATAAAATTATCAAAGAAGAAAATTATGATTGTGTTGCCCTTTACAGTAAAACTCATAAAGACTATTCACTAATAAGAAAACTATTTACTACCTGTTGGTATAAATTAATTGCTAAAATCTCTTCAACAGAACAAATTCCTGGAGCTAGAGATTTTAGATTAATGAAAAGAAAAATGGTAGATGCCATAGTAAATATGAATGAATACAATAGATATTCTAAAGGTATCTTTAGTTTTGTAGGCTTTAACACTAAATGGCTTAACTATGAAGCACCAGATAGAGTAGCTGGAAAATCAAAATTTAGCTTTTTCAAATTATTTAAATATGCCATCGAAGGAATATTAGCTTTTTCAACAGCTCCATTAGTTTTATCTGCCATAGTAGGGTTGTTATTTTGTTTAATTTCTTTTATTGCTATAATAGTTATTATTGTAAAAACAATAGTTTATGGTGACCCAGTAGGTGGTTGGCCCTCTCTTGCTTGTATGGTTATGTTTATGAGTGGAGTTCAATTATTTTTCTTAGGCGTAATTGGAATGTATTTATCTAAAACCTACCTAGAAATAAAAAAAAGACCTATTTATATTATAAAAGAAACCGAACAAGACTATCGAGAAAGTAAAAAGGAGTTATAATATGCCAGATGTTAGTATCATTGTTCCAATATTCAATGCTGAAAAATATCTAAACAAATGTCTAGATTCTCTTATAAATCAAACTAAAGAAGAATTAGAATTTATCTTAATTAATGATGGTTCAACTGATGACTCAGAAAAAATCATTAAGACTTATCATGATAAAAGAATAAAGTATTATAAACAAAAAAATCAAGGTATCGGAAAGACCAGAAATTTAGGAATTGAAAAAGCAACTGGTAAATATATTATGTTCCTAGACAGTGATGATTATTTAGAAAAAAATGCTACCAAGCTAATGTTTGATAAAGCTTTTTCCACCAATTCCGATTTAGTAATTTGTAACTACTATAAAATAAAAGACAATTTTAAGGAAGAACAAGAACTAATCGATTTTAAAACTACAACTCTAAAAGAATGCCCTAATCTTCTTTATGATATAAACCTATCTCCTTGGAATAAAATATATAAAAGTTCTTTAATAAAAGAAAATAATATAAAGTTTGTAGAAAATTTAAAATATGAGGATGTTCCCTTCGTCGCAACAGCCTTAGATAAGGCTAAAAAAATAACCAAGTTAAATAGATGTCTAAATTATTATGTAATTCATAATAATAGCGAAACAACAGTAAGAGATGAAAAAGTTTTTGATATTTTAAAAATATTAGATTTAATAAGAAAATATTTTCAAAATAATCAATCTATCAAAGAAACCCTAGATAAATTAACTGTACGTATAATTACAAATTATACTATTCAACAACGAATGCAAAAGAATCAAAAAATAGGAATGGCTTTTATTGACGAAGCCTTTAAATATTTAGAAAAAGAAGTGCCTGATTATAAAGATAATAAATATTATGAAAAAAGAGGACTAATAAAAAGAACCATTGAAAAGAACAAATTACTTTCTAAGTTATACTGTAAAATGTATATAAAAAGAAATAAATAGTATTACAAATAGGAAATAATTAAGAAAATATAAACATTGTAAAATAATAGATAGTAAGATATAATAAACTCAGAAATTGTAATGTTTAAAGGAGTATTAAAATAGAATGAGAGACATCAAAATAAAAATAAAAGAAAATAAATATGAATTATTAATTGCTTTTTTACTATTATTAGTATTTACAGGGCTATTTTCTCTAAATAGGGCTGCTCCAGATACATATTCGTTAGAAGCATACGAATTTTTATTTCAAGATAATTTACCATATTTTAAAGATGGCCGTTTCTTTATGACTATTTTCGTTCTAGTATTGAAAGCCTTAAATTTTCCATATCGTATACTTAAACTATGCTCTTGGGCTCTAGCTTTTATTTCTTTATATTTTGGAATAATAATTTTTAATGGAATGCTAAAAAAAAGTAGTAAAAAAGGTAATATCTTGCTAAGCTTTCTAACTATAGTAAATATTTTTGTTCTAGAATTTTTCATTTTTTCCGATTACACTGGTATCATGTGTTTAGGAATTCTTTTTGCAGTAATATCCGCTAAATTTTTTCTAGACTTTTTAATAGAGCATAAGAAAAAATTATTTATTTTATCGATGCTATTTTCAC
Organism: uncultured Mycoplasmatota bacterium; assembly: GCA_948466315.1. Classification (GTDB taxonomy): domain Bacteria; phylum Bacillota_I; class Bacilli_A; order RF39; family UBA660; genus CAOJZZ01. The sequence goes on from CAOJZZ010000014.1 coordinate 9,743, forward strand.
TGTTTACAGCATTTTGTTATCAAGGTACGATTGCTTTGGTTGTTATTTTACCAATAATATTTACACTAAAATATTCTAAAAGCTTAAAAGAATTTTTAAAGAACAATCTCTGTTTAGTATTAGTTTATGCAATTCCAACTTTCTTTGCATTAATAATTGGTAAACTAATAGGAACTAACAGATTAGCACCAACTGATGTCGGGTTTTTTGCAAAAATAGAAAAAATTTTTAAAGGAGTTATATCATTACTTGCCTCAACAGCAACTATTATTCCTAAATATCTATTTTTTATTTTATTAATTATAAATATTTTAGTCGTAATTATAGCATTTTGGAAAAAAGAAAAAAAATATCTTTATTACTTATTTTTAATTTATTGTTTATTAGCTGGATTAATTGTACCATTAGCCCCACAATTCGTTATTGATTATGAAAATATTTGGTTAGTACCAAGAAGTAGTGTTGGCTTAGGAATAATATGTTTAATTCCAATTTTAATATATTATATTTATGGCAAAAAAAATGAAAAGGTTATAACAGTATTAAGTTGTACCATGCTATTATTAGCAATATTCCAATTTAGGGGTTACTTACTATTTGGATACCATCAAATTAGAAATAATATTTTGGAAGAAAAAGAGTCTATAAAAATATTAGAAAATTTTTATAATTATGAAAAAGAAGAACAAAAAATTAGAAATATTAGCATCTATACAGATAAAAATATTACATATAATTATCAAGATATAAGGGTATTTGGTGATATGAATGTTCGAATAGGAGCAAGACCGTGGGGGGTTAAAGCGATGATATTTAGAAGTATTAATCGCTCATTAAAAGATAAAGAAAGTAAAGACTTCGAAAAATATTGTCAAAATCATGATTGGACTGAATTTAATGATGATACAATAAAAATAAAAGACGATACAATATATATATGTATTTATTAAAGGATGTAGTAGAATGAAAAATAAAACAACTAAAACAGCCATCAAAAAGACCATAAAACAATTTATAAAATTTGGAATAGTAGGAGTTTTTAATACCTGTAATTCTTTAATTATATATTATATTCTATTATTTTTTAAATTACATTATTTACTAGCAAATATAATAGCCTATTTTGCTAGTACCTTTATCAGTTATTTTCTTAATAAAAAATGGGTCTTTAATCATAAAAAAGAAAATAATAGGGTACTACAATATTATATTGTATATATTACTTCATTTTTCTTAAATAACTTAACCCTTTATTTTCTAGTAGATATTTTAGATCTATCTGATAAAATAGCTCCTTTATTTGTATTGATAGTCACTGTACCATATAACTACTTATTAACAAAATTTTGGGTATTTAAAGAAATAAAAATAAATAAAAATGATATATCTCATACCTTTGTTATTTGTGCTTATAAAGAAAGTAAACATTTAGAATCATGCATTAAATCACTAAAAAATCAGACCTTGAAAACGAATATTATTATGACAACATCAACACCCAATAAATATATAAAAGATTTAAGTAATAAATATAATATTAAACTACATATTAAAAAGACAAAAAGTGATATATGTGATGATTGGAATTTTGGTTATAATTTAGCTACAACAGATTTAGTAACTATAGCACATCAAGATGATGTTTATGAAAAAGATTATGCTGAAAATATTGTGTATAATTATCAAAAATATAAAGATGCTGTAATTTTATATACCGATTATTATGCGTTGAAAAATAATGTTAAAACCAAAGATAAAAATAGTAAAATCAAAAAGATTATTAAATTACCATTAAAATCTCGCTTCTTAGCTAAGTTTCGCCTGATAAAAGTATTGTCATTAGCTTTTGGTAATTCCATAAATTGTCCCTCTGTAACTTATAATAAAAAGAAAATAGGGAATAATGTTTTTACATCAGATTTAAAATTTAGTCTCGATTGGGATACGTTTTTAAAACTAGCAAGAACAAAAGGTCGCTTTGTATATATATCTAAATCACTAATTTCTTATAGAATTTATGATGGTGCTACTACCATGGAATTTATTGAAAATAATAAAAGAGTTACAGAAGATACAATTATGTTTAATAAGATTTGGCCAAAGTCAATTACCAAATTTATTATGAAATTTTATATAAAGGCTTATGATACATATAAGGAGGAATAAGAATGAAAGATGTATTATATATTGTAATTCCTTGTTACAATGAAGAAGAAGTACTAATGGAGACTACTAAAAGATTAAAAGAAAAACTAACTAACCTAATCTCAGATAAAAAAATTAGTCCTAAGAGTAAAGTAATGTATATAAACGATGGTTCAAAAGATAAAACATGGGAAATGATTGAAAAAATACATAAAGAAGAAAAAAATTTTACAGGAATATGCCTATCTAGAAATAGAGGACATCAAAATGCTTTGGTAGCTGGATTATTAACTGCTAAAAAGTATGCAGATGTAGTTATTAGTATGGATGCTGACTTACAAGATGATATAAATGCAATTGATGAAATGTTAGAAAAATACTATGAAGGAAATGACATTATTTACGGAGTAAGAAGTGCTAGAAAAAAGGATACTTTTTTTAAAAAAGTAACAGCTGAAGGCTTTTATAAATTTATGTCTTGGATGGGAGTAGATGTAGTATTCAATCATGCTGATTATCGTTTAACTAGTAAAAGAGTATTAGATGAGTTTGAAAACTATAAAGAAGTAAATTTATTCTTACGTGGGATTTTCCCTCTTATTGGTTATTCATCAGATATAGTTTATTATGAAAGAAGTGAACGTTTTGCTGGTGAATCTAAATATCCATTAAAGAAGATGTTAAATTTTGCATTCGATGGAATTACTTCATTTAGTGTTAAACCAATTCGTTTTATTGCGACAAGTGGTTTTATTCTATCTTTTTTTAGTTTTGTATACTTACTATATATCATAATATCAAAATTTTTGGGTGGCTCAACAGTAAGTGGTTGGTCCTCAACAGTAGCTCTAATCTGTTTATTTGGAAGTATCCAAATATTTTGTATAGGAGTTATTGGAGAATATATTTCCAAAATATATTTAGAAACGAAAGCTCGTCCAAGGTTCGCCCTGTCTAAAAACTTAGAAGAAAAAAATGATAAAACAAGTCACTAATAAAGTGGCTTTTCTTATTCCAACAAACATTTACAATTAAAAAAATATATAATATAATGAATATAGTTAAGATTCGGGGGAATTGGTATGGAAAAAGAAAGAAATCAAAATTTTGAATTATTACGTATAGTAAGTATGTTTTTTATCGTTTTATATCATATGCTATGTCATGGTGAGGTAATTAATAATAGTACCAATGATGGTTTGAAATTGATTTTTACAATTTTAATATATATAACATTAGTACATGTTAACTCATTCGTTTTATTAACTGGTTTTTTTCAATCTAAAACTAAATTCAAACAATCAAAAGTATGGATTTTAATTAATTCTAGCTTATTTTATAGAATAGTAATTGTAATATTATTGTCTTATTTAGGCATTATTAATTTAACAAATATACAACTATTACAAGAAACTTTCATCCTAAATTTACAAGAATATTGGTACATTAAAATATATTTAGCCTTATACTGCCTAAGTCCCTTCATTAATAAGCTAATAGAAAATCTTGATAAAACGTATTATGAAAAACTTTTACTCGTTTCTTTTGTAGTTATCTCAATTATTCCATATTTAACAGGAAATAAAGGCTTTGAAAATAATGGATATACTTTATATAACTTTATCTACTTATACTTAATAGGTGCTTATTTAAGAATATATCCGCTTGAAAAAAGTTATCTCTTTAAAAGATGCTCAAAACAATTATTCCAAATAATTTTAATATTTTTGTTTTTCAGTTGTGTCATATTAAATTATTTAATATATCAAAGTTCTACCTCATTATTAAATATCAATTCAATTATAGATGAAGTTGCTAATAATTTGATAGGTATGTCTAAATTATATAGTAATCCAATAACTATTTTACAATCAATTTTTTTCTTTCTTTTTTTTAAAACACTTACTTTAAAAGGAAAATGGATTAATAAAATTTCTAAATTAACAATAGGAGTATATTTAATTCATGATAATAACTATGTTAGGGAACAATTATATAATTTCTTAAAAATAAATACTAAAATCACCTCTTACAAATTTATTTTATATATTTTAGCTATGTCTTTATTAGTATATATTTCATGTTCCATTATTGAACTTATAAGACAATATATATTTAAATTTATTTATAATAGAAAAATAGCTAAGAAAGTTAGAAATAAATACTATAATTTTCTTAATAACATTAATATAGAACAAATAAATTAAATAATAAAAGACATCTTACCATGTAAAATCTAAAAGCAAAAAGTGATATATATTGTAAAAATAGTATTATTTCAGTATAATATATATGTATATAAAAGAGGGACAAAACAAAGAAAAGAGGTAAAAAAGTGGAGAAAAATACAGCAATTAAAGTAACACATGTTTCTAAACAATTTAAATTGTACTACGATAAATCAAATACCTTAAAAGAAAAAATTCTATTTTTTTCTAAAGATAACAAGAAAAAAGATGATATTTTATATGTATTAAAAGATATTAATATTACAATAGAAAAAGGGGAGAGTGTTGCTTTAATAGGAACTAACGGTAGTGGTAAATCAACATTACTTAAGTTAATGAATAAAATTATTTATCCTAATAAAGGAACAATTTCTACTAATGGAAAATTAACTTCATTATTAGAATTGGGAGCTGGTTTTCATGATGATTTTACTGGTAGAGAAAATATTTATTTTAATGCATCTATTTTTGGTTTAACAAGAAAGGAAATAGACGATAAGTTAGATGAAATTATTAAATTTTCTGAATTAGAAGACTTTATAGATAATCCTGTAAGGACATATTCCTCTGGAATGTATATGAGACTTGCCTTTTCTGTAGCCATAAATGTAGAGGCCGATATTTTATTAATTGATGAAATTCTAGCAGTAGGAGACCAACACTTTCAGGATAAATGTTTCAATAAATTAATAGAGTTAAAAGAAGCTGGCAAAACGATTGTTATTGTTACTCATAGCATGGAACAAGTAAAGAAATTTTGTAACCGAGCAATATGGCTATATAAAGGTGAGGTTAGAAAAGATGGGAAAACTGCTGATGTATTAGAAGAATACCTTAAGGTTTGTGGGTGATAAAGTGAAAAAGTTTAAAGAATTATATAATTATAGAGAATTATTAAAAACAAATATCAAAAAAGAAATAAGAGGAAAATATAAAGGATCTTGGCTTGGTGTATTATGGACTTTTTTAAACCCTTTACTTATGCTTGCTGTATATGCTTTTGTTTTTCCTTATATTTTAAGGGTAGAAGTAGAAAACTATACAATTTTTATGATTGTAGCTTTAATACCATGGAATTTTTTCACAACAGCTATTCAAACTGGTACAGGAAGTGTTGTAGCTAATGGAAATATTTTAAAAAAGGTTTATTTTCCAAGAGAAATTATTCCAATATCTATAACAACAAGTCAATTAGTAAACTTTTTAATAACTTGTATAATTATGTTTGCCTTCATCCTTTTCAGCGGAGTAGGGTTCTCCTTTTATCTCCTTTTATTTCCTATTCTAATATTAATACAATATATTATTACTTTAGCACTTACCTTTGTCTTGTCTGCTCTAACTGTATTCGTAAGAGATATAGATCACTTTGTAAGTGTTATACTAACATTAGGTTTTTATGCAACTCCAATTGTTTATCAAGCTGATATGTTACCAGAAAAATTTCAATGGGTTCTAAAAATAAATCCCATAGCCCAATTAGTCGAAAGTTATCGTGACATATTATATTATCATCGATTACCAGACTTAATGATGATGGGAATTTGGGGCGGTTTAAGTATAATCTTATTAGCATCAGGTTATATGATATTTAAAAAGTTAGAGAAAAGCTTTGTAGAAGAACTATAATAAGATAAATACTATGAGTCCTTCTGTTCCTTATGATTAAGGAATAGGAGGATTTGTTATTTTGTCTTTAGTAATTGTCTAAAAAAATAATATTTGTTATAATAAAAACACAAAGGTAGGTTGAATAATATGTTAAAAGAAAAGATATCTGTTGTTATATCTACATATAATAGGAAATTATACCTAGAAAAGGCTATAGATAGTGTTTTGATGCAAACATATCAAAATATAGAAATAATAATAATTGATGATTGTTCTACTGACAATACCAAAGATATAATGAATAAGTATCAAGGAAATAAAAAAATAAAATATTACAGAAATAGTATAAATAAAGGATGTGGAATAAGTAGAAAATACGGTGTTGAAAATTATGCTACTGGAAATTATATTGTCTTTTTAGATGATGATGATCTCTTTATTAATTATGACTACTTCGATGAGGCTATAAAATTATTTAATAAAAATAAAAAACTATCAATGGTTTGTGCTCCCCATATTGTAAATGATATAACTACTAATACAAAAACAAAACAGAAATTTAACTACAATGAGATAGTAGATAATAGAAAATTCTTTTTAAATTTTGGAAGTGAAGAATATAAAAAACCTATTATTAGTGTCACTATCATAAAAAAAGAAGCTTTAGAGTTTGCTAATTATCATGAAATGAAAATATTAAATGATACCACAATTTTTCTTAGGGCTCTATTATATGGACCTATGGGCTTTATAAATAAATATTCAGCTGAATATCTTGTTCATGGAAATAACATTTCTTTTAATATGAATACTAACTTTATTATTGATAATCTAGATGAAAAATATAAGATATATAAAATATTATCAGAAAATAACAATTCGTTTAAGTTTACAGAAGAAGAAAAAAAGAAATGGTTAGAAAATCAACTAGATATTACAATTATTTACTTTATTAAAGGTTCCAAACCTAGCTTTTGGAATTTTAGGAAAGTAATCACCTGGTATAAAAAAAATATAAATGATAGATATAAATTAAAGAGCTTTAAAGAAATATATCATCAATCAAAGGAAAAAACAAAAACAATATAAAGAAGGAATAGAGGTAAAATAAATGGATTATAGTAAAAGACCTGGTAAGGAAATTAAATTAATAGGAAAATTACTAAAAACAAAAAAACCAACAATTAGTATAATAACGCCATTTTATAACGGTAAAAAGACTTTAATGGAAACCGCAAATGCTGTACTTAGTCAAACATATCCCTTTTTTGAATGGATTATTATTAATGACGGTTCGCCCGACAAAGAATCAGTTGAAAAGTTAAAAGAATTAGAAAAAATGGATGAAAGAATAATAGTTTATCATAAAGAAAATGGTGGACCTTCAGTAGCAAGAGATTTTGGTATAGAAAAAGCCAGTAAAAGTACTAAATATATATTTTTCTTAGACTGTGATGATATTCCTGATAAAACAATGCTTGAATGCTTATATTGGACTTTACAGACGCATGAAGATGCTAGTTTTGCTTATACCACAATGGTCAATTTTGGTGATAAAGAGTTTATATGGGAAAAATATTTAACAGTAGAACAAGAAACTACTGAGAATTTAATATGTATAAGTTCTATGATAAGAAAAGATGATTTATTAGAAGTAGGATGTTTTGGAATTAAAGAAAAGGCCATGTATGAGGATTGGAATTTATGGCTGAAATTACTAGCAAAAGGAAAAAAACCAATAAGAGTAAATGCCCCATTATTTTGGTATAGAATCAGTAATACAGGTGAATTTTCAAGAGCTCAAAAGAATAATAAAAATGCCATGAAATATATTAATAAAACAGCTAGTACAATAAAAGAAGATGTAGAAATCATTCAATTCCCAAGAGAAGGAAATAAGTTTCAAACAGTAAAAGAACACAATGATATGATTCTCCCAGAATATGAAAAAACCAAAAAAAAGAAAATTTTATTTATTTTTCCATGGATGGTAGTAGGTGGTGCTGATTTATTTAATTTGGAATTAATTAAAAGATTAGATAAAACAAAATATGAATCTATAGTTATTACTACAACACCAAGTGAAAATCAATTAAGACAACAATTTGAAGAATATTCACAAGAGGTATATGATATGGCTTCCTTTTTAGAAAGAAAAGATTATATAGCTTTTACTGATTACATAATCCAGTCCAGAAATGTAGATATGGTAGTTATTAGTAATACACAATATGGATATTATATGACTCCATATTTAAAGGGGAAATATCCTAAAATCCCTTTTATAGATTATATTCATTCTATTGATTTAAAAGATCCAAGAGAGGGATTTGGTCGATGCTCTATGGATATAAATAAATATTTAACAAAAACTTATTGCTGTAACAACTTTACCAAAAAACAATTACAAGAAAATTATTCTAAAACGGAAGATGATGTAGAAGTATTATATATTGGTACAGATGACAAAAAATACGACCCAAATAAGTATGATAAAAATAAATTAAAAGAAAAATATGATATACCAGATAATAAAATAATAATATCTTTTATTGCTCGTTTATCAGAAGAAAAAAGACCACTAATGTTTATAGAAATCGCTAAAAAATTATTAAAGGAAAATAAAAATTTATTTTTCTTAATAGCTGGTGATGGTCCTTTAATGAATGAGGTAAGTAGTAAAGTTAATGATAATTTTAAATTATTTGGATTAGTTAAAAAAACAGAAGAGATTTATGCAATTAGTGATATAACAGTTAATTGTTCTGCATTAGAAGGATTAGCTCTAACATCATATGAGTCACTATCAATGAATGTACCAGTAATTTCTACTGATGTAGGTGGTCAAAAAGAATTAATAGATGAAAGTGTTGGAGGAGTTGTTCATTACAATGAGAATTCATCACCTGAAGTATATGAAAAAGAAATTGATAATTATTGTAAAGAAATTAAAAGAGTGCTAAATAATCTTGATAAAATAAAAGAAAATTGTCGCAAAAAGATAGAAACAAAATTTACTTTAGACTTTATGGTCCAAGAATTTTCTAAAATAATTGATAATAGTATAACAATAGAGAAAGATACTAAAAAAGTAGATAATAAATATATGGAATATAATTTAGCCTTAGAAACATTATATACTGATTATTATTATTATTGTAAGAATTATATAGAAACTAAATTTAATATTTATTATGACAATACTAAAGAAAAGAGACAAAAAACTAAAGATTTTATTTTAAGACAAAGAATAAGTACTATATTAAATCGTTATCATGCAAAAGAAGATGCAAAAGTAATTATCGATTGTTTAAGAGCTCTCAAAAGATTAATAAGAGAAATATTCGTATTTATTAAATTTTTTCTAAAGTCAATACCAGCTACTTTTAAAATTATATTTAAATTAATAATTGGAAGACTAAAATAACTAAATAGAAAGGTATGTTCACATGAAAAAAGAAAAAGATAAAAAAAGCTGTCTAGTTATAGGATATATGAATAATAATTTTGGTGACGACCTATTTTTTGATATTTTATTCCAAAGGTATCCAAAAGTAAATTTTTATATGTATCCTCCTTCAGTTTTATTAGAAAATTATAAAGAAGTATATAAAAAATATAAAAATGTAATATTTTATGAAGAAGAAGATTATTATAAAAAACAACGAGAGGATATAATTGATAAGAATACACATATAAATTTATTTCCTATGATTTGTGAAAGAGCTAAAAAAGTAGATTTTTATATAAATATAGGTGGTTCTATTTTCATACAGAACGAAAACTGGAAAAATGATGACCGTTTTATATTAAAAGATATAATAAAAGAAAAACCTGCTTTCATTATAGGATGTAACTTTGGTCCAGGGAACCAGGAATATTATGATTATTTTAAAAAATGGTTTAAATCATTCGATGATGTGTGCTTTAGAGATAAGAATTCTTACAATAAATTTAAAATGTTAAAAAACACGCGCCTAGCTGATGATATAGTTTTAATTAAACAAAGCAAAGGAATTATTAAGCCAATAAATTATAAAAAGAATATAGCAATTTCAGTAATAGATATCGAAAATAACGAGAAATTAAAGAGTAAAGAAGTACAATATATTAATTTTTTAATAAAAACTATTAAATTTTATCTAAAACAACACTATAACATAACATTATTCTCTTTTTGCGAACGTGATGGCGATTTGAAAGCTATAAACAAAATTGTTTCGAAGTTAGATGAAGAACAAAGTAAAATTAAAATAGTAAATTATAGTAATAATATTAATGATTTCTTAAAGCAGTGGAAGAAAAATAAATATGTAATTGGTACAAGGTTTCATTCAATTATTCTATCACTTGCTTATAAACAGGCCTTTATTCCTATATCATATAGCAAAAAAACAAATAATTATTTAAGTGATATAGATAGAAATATAAAGGTAATTGATATGAAAAAAATTGAAAATGAAATACCACAAAGAGTAAAATTTAATTATATAGCTAAAAAATATAATTCAGAAGAACAATTCTTGAAAATAGATGAATACTTAAAGGATGGAGTATAGATATGAATATAAAAATAAAATATATAATTATAATATTAATAGGAATTATTTGTTATCTTCCTACTGTCAATGCAGAAGGATTAACAGGTTTAATAGAGGAAAATGGAAATATGTATTATTATGAGAATAATACAAAGTTAAGTGGTTTCCAAGAAGTTAATGGAAAAAAATACTTTTTTTCAAGGGATAAAACTAAATATGGAGTAATGCGTACAGGAATGTTAAATATAGATGGTAATTATTATTATTTAAATCCTTATGTAACAGTTGGTTCATTTACATATAATGAAAATAAGTACTACGCTAATGAGAAAGGTGAAATACAAGGCGGTTTCCAAGAGATAGAAGGAAAAACATATTTTTTCTCAAGAGACAAAACAAAATATGGTGTAATGAAAACAGGAATGATTGGAATAGGTGATAATTTCTATTACTTAAACCCAAATATAACAACAGGATGGTTTGAATATCAAGGAAATAGATATTATGCTAATGAGAAAGGTGAAATACAAGGCGGTTTCCAAGAAATAGAAGGAAAAACATATTTTTTCTCAAGAGACAAAACAAAATATGGAATAATGAAAACAGGAATGATTGGAATAGGTGATAATTATTATTACTTAAATCCAAATTTAATAACAGGATCATTTGAATATAATAAAAACAAATATTATGCTAATGAAAATGGCGAAATACAAGGTGGTTTCCAAGAAATAGAAGGAAAAACATATTTTTTCTCAAGAGACAAAACAAAATATGGAATAATGAAAACAGGAATGATTGGAATAGGTGATAATTATTATTACTTAAATCCAAATCTAACAACAGGATGGTTTGAATATAATGAACATAAATACTATGCCAACGAAAGAGGAGAGATTCAATTAGGCTTCCAAGAAATAGATGGAAAAAAATATTTCTTTTCAAGAGACAAAACGAAATATGGAGTAATGAAAACAGGAATAATTGGCATAGGTGATAATTATTATTACTTAAATCCAAATTTAATAACAGGATCATTTGAATATAATAAAAACAAATATTATGCTAATGAAAATGGCGAAATACAAGGTGGTTTCCAAGAAATAGAAGGAAAAACATATTTTTTCTCAAGAGACAAAACAAAATATGGAATAATGAAAACAGGAATGATTGGAATAGGTGATAATTATTATTACTTAAATCCAAATCTAACAACAGGATGGTTTGAATATAATGAACATAAATACTATGCCAACGAAAGAGGAGAGATTCAATTAGGCTTCCAAGAAATAGATGGAAAAAAATATTTCTTTTCAAGAGACAAAACAAAATATGGAGCGATGTGTTACAATTGGATTACTGTAAATAACATAATTTATTATTTAAATTTAGACGGAGTAGTAGTAACAGATAAGCAAAGTATTGAAGGTAGAGATTATTTATTTGATGCAAATGGAGCTTTACAAGGCTTTAAAACCATCGATGGTAAATTATACTACTATAACCCAGACGGGAGTCAAGCTAAGGGAATCCAAAGAATTGCTGGAAGATATTACAAGTTCAATGAGTTTACAGGAGCTTTTGAAAAATATGTAAATCAAAAAGTAGTTATTGATGTTTCATCACACAATGGAACTATTGACTGGGAAACTGTAAAAAATTCTGGAAAAGTAGATGGAGTAATCTTAAGATTAGGATATAGTGTTGGCTTTATGGATACACAATTTTTAAATAATGTAAGAGAATTAAACCGTTTAGGAATTCCTTATTCAGTCTATTTATTTAGTTATGCAGAAAATGGTCATGAGGCAGGATTAGAAGCTGATTTTGTAATTAATACAATAAAAAACAATGCCATAAATATAGCATCTAATTTATTTTCTATTTATTATGATTTAGAAGACTGGGAAATCAAATCTACTGGAGAAAACAGTTATGGTATTAGTAAAGATTCTTATAGAGATATGATTTTAACATTTACTAGTGCTGTGGAACAAAAACTAGGAATAAAAGCCAGGGTATATGCCTCTAAAAATTATATAGAAACTAGATTTCCTACAGATGTTCAAGGATATGCAACATGGGTTGCACAATGGGGTCCACAAATAACATATAAAGGGGCTTATGAAGGGTGGCAGTACACAAGTAATGGCTCAATTCCAGGCATAAAAGGTAGAGTAGATATGAGTATATTTTATTATTAATTATTATAGACTATTGACAAATACTTACTTGTCAATAGTCCTTTTATATATATTGTAATTTTAAATAAAATATAGTAATTTACTTACAAAAAAATGATATAATTAAAATAAGAAAGAGGAAAGGACGTCTGATAATATTGAGAAAATGCATTATCATCATGAATCCACAAAGTGGCAAGAAAAAAAAGATTGATAATTATAAAGATCTTTATGATATCTTAAGAAAGCATGGCTATGACGCTGAAATAAAATTCACTAAAAAGAAAAAAGATGCTGTAGATATTGTAAGAAAGTTAGCAGATGATATTGACTTAGTTATTAGTGCTGGTGGAGATGGAACATTAAATGAAGTAGTTACAGGAAACTCCAAGCGTAAGAAAAAGCTAACTCTAGCCAATCTTCCTATGGGAACAACTAATGACGTTGGTAATATGTATGGCTTTACAAAAGATACTTATAAAAATTTAGAATTACTTTTAAATGGTAAACAAAAAAATATTGATATTTGTTATATTAATAATGATCCCTTTGTATATGTAGCCTGTCTAGGAGATTATATAGATTTGGCCTATAATACTCCAAGAGATTTAAAAAAGAAATATGGTAGAATTGCTTATATTATATATGGATTCAAACAATTAAGAAATAAAATAAACTGTTATGACATAAAATATAAAATAGATAAAAAAGAATATACAGGTAAATATTCCTTTATCTTCATAACCAACTCCTCAAGAGTAGCTGGAGTAAACGATATTTATTATGATGTAAAATTAGATGATAATATGTTCGAAGTAGCTCTAGCAGATATAAAAACAAAAAAAGATATGTTGAAAATGCTTCTTTTAATAAATAGTATTGATGTCAAAGATATTCCTGATATTACTTACTATCAAACAGATAACCTTGAAATAGAATTTGAAACATCTCCAAAGACATCATGGTGTATTGATGGCGAAGAGTACAAAAGTCTAACTAGAAGATTTGTCTTCAAAGTAGAAAAAGACACTAAAATGCTTATGCCAAAAGAAAATATAAAGAAACTTTTCAAAGAAGAAAAGTAAAGGAGTATTATGACCAAAAAAGAAATAAAAAATAACAGTAAAAAGAAAAAAAAGACTTTAAATATAAGCGTCTATTTTATTTTAAGATTATTAGTAATTATTTGTATGGTTGCCCAGAGTATGCATGGTAATTGGAATAATGTCTTTTTATGTATTTTAACATTAGTCCTTTTTACTCTACCTACAATTATAGCTAAAACATTTAGTATAAAATTACCTACAACCTTAGAGATAATAGTTTACTTATTTATTTTTTCAGCAGAAATACTAGGAGAAATTCAAAACTTTTATGGAGTATTCAAACATTGGGATACTATGTTACATACTCTAAATGGATTTATCTGTGCCGCAATAGGATTCTCCTTAATTGATATTCTAAATCGTACAGAGTCAGTTCATATCAAACTAACTCCAGTCTTTGTAGCTCTAGTATCATTCTGTTTTTCTATGACTATTGGAGTATTATGGGAGTTTGGTGAATTTGCTGCCGATCGTTTCTTATTAAAAGACATGCAAAAAGATAGAATAATTCAAACTATTTCTTCTAAAGAGATAGGTAATAAAGAAGAAAATGAAAAAGTTGTTATTAAAGATATAAACAAAACTGTCATTTATAGTGATAATAATGAAAAGACTTATACAATTAATGGTGGCTATTTAGATATTGGAATAATAGATACTATGAAAGACTTGTTTGTAAACTTCATTGGAGCGGTAATATTTTCTATTCTAGGACTTTTATATATTAAGGATAGAGATGAGTACAACTTTGCAGAGAGATTTATACCAATATTAAAAAAACTAAAAGAAGAGTAAAAAATACTCATATTTAATAACTTTATAGAAGAGAGCAAATCTACTTCTTTTTTATTTGAAGTATTAAAAATATTAATTAATAAAGAATATTATGCTTTTAATTTATATAAAATATTTCTAAAAGAGTAAAAAAGTATTGACATTATTTTATGTTATTAAGAGATGAATTGTTAGAAAAAAAAGAAATTATCAGAAGAGCAGGCTATTTTTAGAACGAAAGACTTGCTGCACAAAGTATGATGATTGCTAATGAAATATATGAAAAAGGAATAGAGGGATTACAAAAGGCTACTAGCCAAGGAAAAATTAGTTATGATATTACTCTTATCCATGGTAGAGAAGCAAACGAAGAAGAAATTCAATGGACCAAGAGTCATTATGATGCTGTACCATTAATTTCACACATATCTATAAATAATGGAATTGACTTTGTCTATCCAAGTGGCTCTATGGACTTTGAAAATTGTAAATATTGGTTTAGTATAAAAGAATATAAAAAAATTATATGAGCAAATTATTTAATGGTGGAAAAAAACAAAAATATTTTAAATATGAAGCTACCTTATATCAAGAACTTAAAGGAATAGATACCATAAAAAATGGAGAAAAAGCATATGAAAAAACAATTCAATCAGTTATACTATGATGCTTTTAATAATGCTATGTATCGTTTAGGTTTTGATGAAACTAAGCCAACCTATACTAAATATTGTAAAACCAACTATTGCGATTTAAAATTCCAAGCAGTACATAATTGCACTGAAATATTACACAATGTAAACAAAGAAAAGCGTCTAAATGTAGAAAAAGATAAGCAATATAAAAACTATAAAGTTTGAATTTCCAACTAATAATAAATAAACTAAACTTTTATTTTAAGTTTCAATAAAATTTTATTTATCTATTAAAATATGTACTCCTACTAAACAATATAAATTAGATAATTTTATAAATATTAATACATATAGTAAGATTTTGATGTAACTAAAACCTTATATTAATTTCCATTTTTATCTAAACTATGATATGATAATAACTAGGATAGAGGTAGTTATGGTTAGAAAATACAAGAAAAAAGAACAATTCAAAAAAAACAAGAAAGGTAATGAAAAACGTCTAGCAATCAAGATGCTTATTTGTCTAATATATCTAATTGTCATTACTATTCTTTTTGTTTGTTCTTATAAAATCTTTCAAAAAGAACAAGAAATAGCTCCCTGGGATAAAGTTGAAAGTACCAAAGAATACTCTTGTATTGAAATATCTAAAATGTCTGAAAAATTCGCTTATTATGAGGAAGAAAATATTGGTATTCACTTTGTTATTGAAAAAGAAGAAACTGGTCAATGGCATACTTATTTAATTGCTATAAATGAAAATACTTATGATAAATATAAAAAAATAATTGATTATACTTATGAGAGAACAACAGAGGAACCACAACCAATAAAAGTATATGGTTATCCAGTAATTATTAATGATGAATTAAAACAAATGGCTATAAAAAATATTGTTAATTTTGTTCCTGCTGAAAATGAAATCACAATTACTGAAGAAAACTTTCAAAACTATTTAACTAATAGCTATCTAGATACTACTCAAAAGAAAAAGGATGGTTTTAATATTATTCTATTTATGACCCTGATTCTTCTTTTTGTTATGATATCTTTGCTGATATTTACGATATTTGATCGTGACAAAATAGTAGATGATATTGATGAAAGAGTAGAAAAGATAAAAAGAAAAGTAAGAAAAGCATCAAATGAAGAAGATAATTGTTAAAATCTAAAAAAATTATTATAATAATACTGGAGGGTCTAATATGTACTTTACTGAAATAAATGAAGAAGAATATAGAAACTTTTGGGAACATCATGAACTAAAAACATTTTTATCAGCTCCTAAAATTGCTAAATTAAGAGAAAAATCAAATTGGCAAGTTTACTATGTCGGAGTAAAAGATGATGAAAAACTATTAGGAGCAGCTATGCTCTTAAGTCATAAAAGACATTTCAATACTTATGAATTCTATAGTCCACGAGGTCCCTTACTAGACTTTAATAATAAAAAATTATTAGAATTTTTTATAAAAGAAGTTAAAAAATTCGCCAAAAAGAAACAAGGTTATATTTTAAGAATAGATCCTTATATTTTAA
Source organism: uncultured Mycoplasmatota bacterium (assembly GCA_948466315.1). Taxonomy (GTDB): domain Bacteria; phylum Bacillota_I; class Bacilli_A; order RF39; family UBA660; genus CAOJZZ01. The sequence continues at coordinate 26,508 of CAOJZZ010000014.1, forward strand.
ATAAAGAAAGAGATATAGACGGAAATATTGTAAAAAATGGTATAGATAATAATAAAGTTATCAAAACATTAGAAAATCTAGGCTTAAAAAAAGTTCCTATTAATGAAATGGAGCAAGTAGGATGGATGTTTTCTTTAGATATTGAAAATAAAACTATTGAAGAAATTCTAAAAGAAATGAAACCAAATACTAGAAATACCATCAGAAAAGCTGAAAAATTTGGTATTACTATGAAAGAATTAACTTATGATGAATTACCTAGATTCCAAGAAATCATGGTAGAAACAGGAAAAAGAAAAGACTTTTCTATTAGAAACTTAGATTATTTTCAAAATATGTATAATTTATTCCATGATACAGGTGAAATAAAATATTATATTACTGAATTAAATTTAAAAGAATATATTGAAAAATTAGAAAAAGAAAAATGTGAAAAAAAAGAAAAAATTAATAATTTAAGTACTGCTAAATACAATGATGGTCAAAGGAAAAACTTAACTAATGAAATTGCCTCATTAGAAAAAAGAATTACTGATTCTAAAAAAATAATAGAAAAAACAAACCAAGATATTATTACTTTATCGGGCTCTATGTTTATTTTAATCAAACCAGAAATTATTTACTTATCAAGTGGTAATTATGAAGAATATATGCACTTTAATTCACAATATTTGATTCAATGGGAATTAATAAAATATGGAATTGAAAATGGCTTTAAAAAACATAATTTTTATGGAATACCTGCTAATATTAATGAACATCCTAAAGATTATGGTATTTATGAATTTAAAAGAGGGTTTAATGGCTATGTAGAAGAACTAATTGGTGAATATGAATTACCAATAAATATTTATTATTATGTTTTTAAGATACTACGTAAAATAAAAGGAGGAAAAAAGTAATGAAACATACTTATAATACTAAAGGAACTTGTTCTAAAAAAATAGATTTTGATATTGAAGACAATAAAATTTATAATGTCTCTTATACTGGAGGTTGTAATGGTAATTTAAAAGCCATAGCTAAATTAGTAGAGGGAGAAGAAGTAGATAAGGTTATAGAAAAATTAAAAGGTATAACTTGTGGACCTAGAGACACTTCTTGTGGAGATCAATTAGCTAAAGCCTTAGAAGAAATCAAAGTAAAAGCAGGTTAAAATGAATGGGATATATAAATTCTATGAAGCGGTAAAAGATATTAAATATGGCTGGCATGATAAAGACGGAATAGTTTATAAGCGCTTATCAGATGGTAATTTCAAAAAAGATTATCGTATGCAAGAAATATCAAATATTAAAAATATTGAGTATGCTATTTGTTGGGAAATGTGTGAATTAGAAAGAAGTTATTTTCAAGAAAATAAAATACCCCATAAAGTAATATTTGCTATTTTAAAAAAAGATAAACACTATCCATGTCATACGTTTTTAGTATTTGAAAATAAAAATAAATGGTACTGGTTTGAAGCATCTTGGCAAAATAAAAAGGGAATCCATGAATATAATAGTTTAAAAGATTTATTAAATGATATAAAAAATAACTTTTATGATTTTACTAAAAAAGACTATAATCCTAATAATATAGTATTTTATGAATACAAAAAACCTAAAAAGAAAATAAGTTGTAATCTCTTTTACTTTCACTGCCTTCATGCTAAAAAAATAAAACAATTATAATAGTTAAGTATCTTTATTATTATATATTTAATAATACACAAAAAGACCTAATAAAATTATCAAAGGTCTTTTAATTATTAATTAGTATAAGTTTATAAAATTGTATTCTCTTTAAAATAGAGTATTATTTAGATAGGAATATTTAACTGTTGAGGTGTCTACCTTTCTTCAAATTAAAAATAGAAGGGAGGTAATAATAATGAAAAAGAAAGATATACTTATATCAATTCTTCTATTTATTATAACTTTATTAATTATTACCGACTTGGTATTTGTTATAAAGAAATAGACACCCAATTACATGTGTAATAAGGTGTCAACCCAATCAACTAGGTAGATACCCAACGCGTGAAGTTGAATATTTCCTTTTTTATTATATGAAGTCTCCTTCATCTGTATACAATTTATCATAAGTATATAAAAAATTCAATTACTTTTAATAATAAACTTAGTAATAAAATTCATTAGACTAATCACAATATTATTTTATAAAATTGTATTCTTTTTAAAATAGAGTATTATTTAGATAGAAGTATTTAACTGTTGAGGTGTCTACCTTTCTTCAAATTAAAAATAGAAGGGAGGTAATAATAATGAAAAAGAAAGATATACTTATATCAATTCTTCTATTTATTATAACTTTATTAATTATTACCGACTTGGTATTTGTTATAAAGAAATAGACACCCAATTACATGTGTAATAAGGTGTCTAACCAAGCTAAAATAGGCAGATACCCAACACAAGAAAGTTGAATATTCCTATTTTTATTGTATGAAGTTTCCTTCATCCATATACAATTTATAATAAATATATATAAAATTCAATGGCTTTATTATAAATATCTTCAATAGCAAGCATAGTATGGTATCAAAAAATTAATTGATATTGCAATATACAAATGTTATAATAATCTAAAATATCTATACAGGGAGGAAATAAAATGACATTATATGTAGTTAGACATGGTAGAGTACCATCAAATGACTTAGGAATAATTAGTGGTAGAAATGATGAAAAATTAACTGAAATCGGTATAAAACAAGCTGAAAATATGAGGGATAGATTAAGTGATACTAAATTTGATGCTATTTATAGTTCTGATGTTCCAAGAGCATTACAAACCGCCAAAATAATAAATACTTGGGGTTTGAATATTAATGAAGACAGTCGTCTAGCAGAAAGAGAACCAGGAAGCTTACTTGGGAAAGATAGAAAAGAAATTGATAAGAATTTATGGAATAGTTTAACAATCGAGAGAACTAAAGAAGGCGCAGAAACTTTAAAATCTTGTTTAATTAGAACTAAATCTATTTTGAATGAAATAGAAGCATTATATCAAAAAAATGTTTTAATAGTTACTCATAATGTTATATGTAAATGTATTTGGATAATTGAAAATAATATAACAGATATGAATCAAATAAATTCTTTTATGCAGCAAAATGATGAAATACGTAAATATGTTAAAAAAAGGTAAGGGGAGAAAAAGGTGAAAGTAATAGCTGGATGTATTGTTTTAAAAGAGGATAAAATATTGATGGTGAAAGAGAAAAATCCAATATGTTATGGTAAATGGAATTTCCCAGCTGGCATAGTAGAGGAAGGAGAAAAAATACAAGTTGCAGCCCATAGAGAAGTAAAAGAAGAAACTGGTTGTAGAGTTAAATTAAAGGGAATATTACCAATTGTCCAAGTTGAATCTCCCAATAAAGAAACACACGTTTTAATAAGATTTATTGCTGATATTGTTGATGAGACTATTAACTTTGATAAAACTGAAATTTTAGATGTTAAATGGATTGATATAGAAAAAATAAAAAATATGGGAATTAATGAACTTAGAGGATATGATACTACTAAAAAATGGCTTAGTGATATAGAAAACAATAATATTTATCCTTTAGAAATTATCAGTAATTTAGATTTTCCTAATTTATAATCAATACAGAAATTATTCATAATAATATATAAAATATGACTCCTCAAAAAACACTATTTTAAATAGATATAATTTAAAAGAAAAAACGAGATTTTTAAAACTAAATAATATAATTAAAGTAATAGATAACAACATTATTACTTAGGTAATTATAAAATTAATGTTTAGTTGTCAATGATGTGACACCTAAATAAGTCGTAAAAAATATTAATTC